>NZ_JAAZQY010000089.1:0-573 GCF_012371315.1 Acinetobacter sp. A1 | reverse complement strand
TGATAGTATTATCCTGACGTACCTTGACCACGATGCAGTCTAAATACACGATAGGATACAAGGCATCCAAAGGGCGACTTTGCCATTCTTTGACTTGTTCTATAACTGCATCTGTCACCTTGGAAATCAGGGTGGGTGACACATCTGCATCATACATTTCCTTGAATGTAGCAACAATGTCCCGAGTCGTCATACCTTTGGCATAGAGGGATAAAATCTGGCTATCCATTTGCGTGATACGGGTCTGATTTTTCTTGATAAGCTGTGGCTCAAATGTACCCTCACGATCTCTAGGGGTATCTAGTTCAAACTCACCATCATCAGTCAGTAGACGCTTCGTTGTGTAACCATTGCGAGCATTTTTGCCTGTTCGTGGGCTATTTTTTTCGTAACCTAAATGGTCGGTGAGTTCCGCATTAAGGGCAGTTTCAACAGTCAATTTCTTTAAAGCCCGACTAAAATTATTGAGATCGGCTTCGGTTTTTAGGTTCTTGGCTAACTCTTTAGCGAGTGCCAACATTGCTTCATCTTTCATGGTAAACACCTTTTGTTTGACCCCAACAACGTTGGGGG
>NZ_JAAZQY010000088.1:0-584 GCF_012371315.1 Acinetobacter sp. A1 | reverse complement strand
CTCATTTTGTCTATGTCGATTCAGTAGTGGCAAGGTGGGTATTTATTAGAGATTTAAATGATTATCTTTTGTATTTTAGGTGAGTGTCTTGGTATATTAGCATCCATATCTATTGATTATCCAATCCCTTAACCTAGGCATGACTTTGTGAAATTAACACGCATTCATCACTGTAAAAACTTGAATCGAGAAAAGTATAAGCAACTTGAAAAACAAGCTGTTTTACTTGGTCGTGTTCGCAGTGAAGTTTGGGCTAAATATGGTGCTGTTGCAGGCTTAAATATCAGTGACAGGGCTATTCGTGATGCGTGGATGAAAGAAGGTCGCAACTTCGGTGTATCTGCAAATGCGTGGAAAGAAACCCTGCGTGACTGTATGGGTGATATTAAAGCCTATCGTGAAGCTGCCAAGGAAAAGGTCAAACAAGCTATTCGCAAACGTACGACTTGCGACAATGAACGTAAAAGACTCTATACGCTGCTAAAAAAAGATGAATGGACAACAGATAATTTCCTCCATCGTCAGATGCGTAAGCATTTTCGGCATGGTGTGAATCACACGCACAATCAAATCATTGTACGTGC
>NZ_JAAZQY010000087.1:0-617 GCF_012371315.1 Acinetobacter sp. A1 | reverse complement strand
TGCAACAATTTGCCTTTAATAAGCCAATACAGCTTACGTGTTCCGATACTTGGCATGAGACAGCGATATTCCATAACCAACTCAAGTATTTGTTCAGTTGCTTGTGCAGTCATTTGAGCACGTTTTTCTGCTTGATAATAAGCTTGTCGAGTGATTCCTAACCACTGACAATAACGTGAAACGCTTAGTCTTCTTTGGCTTTGCCAATCTTTGAAACGTGCTCGGTATACTTTTTTCCAAGATCAGTCCCACACTCTTTATCAATGTGATAAATCACATCCTGTATAAATTCAGTTTTGAGCTTTTCTGCGGCTAACTGTTTTTCTAATTGGCGGATTCGTTGTTGGGGTGTCAATTGGCGTTTAGAAGAAGTCGGCATATTCGAAGTCCAGTCCTGTTGTCCGTGCTTGCGTAACCATACCAGCACAGTTGATCTTCCTTGAATACCATATTTTGCCTGAGCTTGCTTATAAGTAATTTGCCCTTTTTCTACTTCATGTACCACCATCATTTTAAAGGCAAAGCTATAGTCACGTTGTGTACGTTTAACTCGTTGTTCTCGTTTATGTTCCATAAAATAAGTCTCTTAAGGTGTAAACTTATTTCAGGACGGGACA
>NZ_JAAZQY010000086.1:0-651 GCF_012371315.1 Acinetobacter sp. A1 | reverse complement strand
CCACTTACCCAAGTTACGCCTTAAATTTGGCTCAATTAGGGGCGCTTTGCATTTCAAATCTTTGTGCAACAAAGCCATGCTAATATCAAAGTCGAGTATGGGAGGATTTCTGTTATTTTTGAAAAAGGATTGAAATGTGAATGCTATAAATAAATTTATAATATTTTTTTCTTCTCTTTAAATTCTTATGCTGTTGTTCCTGAAGATTTTTTATATGAAGATGCTTTAGGAGTAATATGCAAAGAAGGAAGTCCTCTTCAAGAGGATTTGAGGTACTGCCTTTCACGAGGTTATTTAGAGTCGGATCATGAGTTAAACAGAGAGTATAAAAAAAGAATGAAAAAACTAAAATTAATTAAAAAGAAGAAATTATTATCAAGTCAAAAAAATTGGTTAAAGAGAAGAGAAAATAAATGTACTTCTGAGTATGAGTTGGCAGAAGGAGGGCATGAAGCTCCAATTTATTTATTAGATTGTTATGTTCAAGAGAAAGAAGAACGAATTAATTTTTTAAAAAACTATAGATAATATCAGACTGGAGCCTGTAAATAATTTTGTGTAATTGCTTTTGATCAATTTAAAGGTGATTGCTTAAGCGGTCACCGAATTCAATAATAAAGCGGCTCATGGCTAAACGCCAGTCGCGAATAG
>NZ_JAAZQY010000085.1:0-659 GCF_012371315.1 Acinetobacter sp. A1 | reverse complement strand
GAGGGTGTAAATAATTCTGTGTAAATGTGGTTTTAAAAATACTTGGTTACACGTTCTTCAAACATGATACTAAAACGATTCATGGCAGCTTTCCAATTCTGAATGGGCATCGTCCATTTTTTGCTTGCTGCCATAATCGCTAAATATACCACTTTTTTCACAGAATCATCGGTTGGGAAGATTTTTCTTTTCTTGGTGGCATGGCGAATGACACTGTTCAAGGATTCAATTGCATTGGTGGTATAAATCGCCTTGCGAATGTCCATTGGATAGGCAAAGAACGTGTTGAGATTCGACCAGTTGGCAAGCCATGATTTACTGATTTGAGGATATTTATCGTCCCACTTTTGACCAAATTCATCCAGGGCTTGCAGGGCTGCATCTTCGGTAACAGATTGATAAACTTTCTTTAAATCGGCAGTAACAGCTTTGTAGTCTTTCCAGCTCACATATTTCAAGCTATTGCGTACCATGTGGATAATACACAACTGGATATGAGTGTCAGGGTAAACTGTATTGATTGCATCAGGGAAGCCTTTTAAGCCATCTACACACGCAATTAGAATGTCTTTCACACCTCGATTCTTGAGTTCGGTTAAAACCGATAACCAGAATTTAGCCCCCTCGTTTTCTGCCATCCATAACCCCAATAGTTCTTT
>NZ_JAAZQY010000084.1:0-715 GCF_012371315.1 Acinetobacter sp. A1 | reverse complement strand
ACCACTACCGAATAAACCTGCATTTATTGCCTTATCTTGCTCTGCACCATTAGATCCTACTCCTACTGACATGTTAACGGTTCAAATTACTTTACCCCACTCAAAAGCAGAAATTGGCTTGAAATGGCAAGTATCAGAAATATCTGCTTTAGCAGAATTACTCAAGGCACTTGCAACATGATCCGCATTGATGAAATCTGGCTTTCTACCCAACCTCTGGATATGCGAGCAGGGATGGATACTATCATGGCTCAGGTGGTGAGAGCCTTTGGCTACATTAAACCGCATTGTGCTTACCTGTTCTGTAATAAACGTGGCCATCGCATGAAAGTGCTGGTACATGATGGACTGGGCATCTGGCTGTGTGCCCGGCGGCTGGAACAGGGAAAATTCCACTGGGCGCAGGTTCACCAGGGTGAAAGCATGGCGATCAGTCCGGAACAGTTACAGGCACTGATCCAGGGTTTACCTTGGCAGCGCATTGGACGACAGCAGGTGGTGACGATGCTCTAAACTAGGCTGTTCCATTCTGCTATTCTCCAAACGTTCTATTTCCTCTGCGTCATGACCTCAGGCATACTGCGGTCATGAATACGCTGCCAGACTTAAGCCAACTGACCCATGAACAACTGCTGGAATTTACCAGACAGTTGGCAATGCAGCATCAGTCTCTGGCACAATCAAATCAAGAATTAGAAAAATCAAACCAGCAATT
>NZ_JAAZQY010000083.1:0-763 GCF_012371315.1 Acinetobacter sp. A1 | reverse complement strand
GGCACTGTTGCAAATAGTCGGTGGTGATAAACTTATCATCCCCTTTTGCTGATGGAGCTGCACATGAACCCATTCAAAGGCCGGCATTTTCAGCGTGACATCATTCTGTGGGCCGTACGCTGGTACTGCAAATACGGCATCAGTTACCGTGAGCTGCAGGAGATGCTGGCTGAACGCGGAGTGAATGTCGATCACTCCACGATTTACCGCTGGGTTCAGCGTTATGCGCCTGAAATGGAAAAACGGCTGCGCTGGTACTGGCGTAACCCTTCCGATCTTTGCCCGTGGCACATGGATGAAACCTACGTGAAGGTCAATGGCCGCTGGGCGTATCTGTACCGGGCCGTCGACAGCCGGGGCCGCACTGTCGATTTTTATCTCTCCTCCCGTCGTAACAGCAAAGCTGCATACCGGTTTCTGGGTAAAATCCTCAACAACGTGAAGAAGTGGCAGATCCCGCGATTCATCAACACGGATAAAGCGCCCGCCTATGGTCGCGCGCTTGCTCTGCTCAAACGCGAAGGCCGGTGCCCGTCTGACGTTGAACACCGACAGATTAAGTACCGGAACAACGTGATTGAATGCGATCATGGCAAACTGAAACGGATAATCGGCGCCACGCTGGGATTTAAATCCATGAAGACGGCTTACGCCACCATCAAAGGTATTGAGGTGATGCGTGCACTACGCAAAGGCCAGGCCTCAGCATTTTATTATGGTGATCCCCTGGGCGAAATGCGCCTGGTAAGCAGAGTTTTTGAAA
>NZ_JAAZQY010000082.1:0-1040 GCF_012371315.1 Acinetobacter sp. A1 | reverse complement strand
ACGCAAAGGCCAGGCCTCAGCATTTTATTATGGTGATCCCCTGGGCGAAATGCGCCTGGTAAGCAGAGTTTTTGAAATGTAAGGCCTTTGAATAAGACAAAAGGCTGCCTCATCGCTAACTTTGCAACAGTGCCGTATTGAGCATTGAATGCAAATGATGTAGTAATTGTCTACAGGCTATAGGACCAGCATGAAGAAGAATGAAATGTAGTTGCCAATTTATAACCTTGGTTGAAAAGCATAGCATTGTTATTCGGAGAAGTGAGGTAAGCCATCCTTCTCTTATTCATTTAAAATGATTCTTACTCAACTGATCTCGACTCATGGGCTGGTTCCAATTAGACGGATAATAACTTCCATCCCCTATCTTTTTCTTACCATATTTCTTGCATTTAATCCCTTCTTTGGAGATTTGATTCAGCATCACTGTTGTCGGTTGAATCAAATCAATGACATAGTTCGTTGGTTCAGGAAAAGCAGAAGAGGCTGCTTTATTGCAAAAGAGAACATTCGGATCAAATGGATTGGATTGCACAAAAGCCATGATACAGCCACAGAGTAATTCACCTGCATGTAATCTGTAACATCCATTCAGGTCATCAGACGAAGATTAATCTGAAATTTAAGCACTAAACGCCATAAATCTATGTATGGGCAGACTTTTTTGAGACATATGTTGATAAACATGCGGCAAGTTACATTGCTTAAAAGTCTATCTAAGTTAACAATCTATGTAAGCGTCCGCTGAACCCCATGCCTATTTTTTAATTTGAGTTGGATTTCCAGCGATGTGGCAGTAATTCTTCTATTTGGGTCGCTTTATGTGTCGGCAGCCTTTTCAGCACATCACTGAGATAGGCATACGGATCCAGCCCATTCAGCTTTGCTGACTGGATTAAAGTCATGATATTGGCCGCTCGTTGACCACTACGCAGCGAACCTGCAAATAGCCAGTTCTTTCGTCCCAATGCCCAGGGACGCATTGAGTTCTCTGCCCAGTTATTGTCAATGGGTAGATTGCCATCATCCAGATAGCGGCT
>NZ_JAAZQY010000081.1:0-1082 GCF_012371315.1 Acinetobacter sp. A1 | reverse complement strand
TAAGCTGTCATTAAAAAGTAAACATGTATTCTTTTCCGAATTGGTTTGATACTCTCTCCACCCATTGCTCTATTTTATCAGCTGTCATGACTTGAAAATCTCGCCAATAATATTTCATCTGCTTCCATACCATCTCGATTCGATTTAACTCAGGGCTATAAGCTGGAATAAAATACAAATTCGTCGAAAAGTTACTTTTAAGTAGCTCTCTGTAATCAGCCATCTTTTTACTTCTATGAATCGAGGCATTATCAACAATAAGAACCAATGGAAGGTTATAAGTCTGTTTTACTTGTTGAGCTATTCCAGTTAAATAGGCATAAAACCAAGTGCTTGTAACTGACTCTTGTAAACAACTTGTCACCAGTTTCCCCGTTGAAAGCAAACACCCCATGACATTAACTCGTTTTAATCTTATTGCATCAACCGCATGAACATCACCTATCTTTGTCCACGCATAGCGGTTATCAGGTGTAGATGAAAACCCTGTTTCATCAACATAACCTAATATAATTTCACCACGTGCCGCTTGCTCTCGTAATTTTTCAATCTGCTGTGTTGCTTGTTCAAATGCAATCGGATCTCTTTTTTTTCAAGCTATGACGGGTACGCTTGAAGACCATACCTGAATCACGTAAAAACTTACGAATGGTTTCAACAGACACGGACACTTCGTATTCTTCATGTAGTTTGACTCGGATTTGTTCTGCATTGAGTGGACTTGTATTGACCCAATCTAGGATTTTCGCCTGATAGTCTGAGATCAATGTATTGGGCCGACCTGAGCGATGACCTTCTTTAATCGATTCAAACTCATACAATTCCCAACGTCGGCGTTGTAGCCTTATGGTTTCTGGGATACGTTCTTGTAGAGTGGCAACTTCCGCAACACTTTTACCTTCAGAAAGCCAGAGAATAGTTTGGGCACGTTGTCTTTCACGCCAATGTTTTGCATGCTTGGCCAGAAAAATGAGTCGTTCTCGCTGTTCTAAACTAAGTGGTACAGAAACAATTCGAGGCATGTGTGAACATCTGTTAACTAAAAAAACTTTTTCGCATGATTAGTTATTTTTGTCAACTTA
>NZ_JAAZQY010000080.1:0-1087 GCF_012371315.1 Acinetobacter sp. A1 | reverse complement strand
GGCAGAGTAAAACTTGAAGTGCGACATAAACCACCTAATTAATTTAAAGGGTTTATGGAGTATATAAAATTGTCATACCATCATCTTAACTTTGAAGATCGTACTGCATTAATGCTTGAGTCAAGAAAAGAAGGCTTTTCAGCCAGAAAATTTGCTGAACTCATTAAAAGACATCCTAGTACGATCTATCGTGAGCTTAAAAGAAATAGCATCAATGACGTTTATCAAGCTCGATATGCTTCTGATAACACCTTTGCTAGACGTAGACGTGGTCACAGAAAACTCAAAATCGATTCAATCCTCTGGAAATTTATTGTTGAAGCGATCCGTTGTTTATGGTCTCCTCAGCAAATAGCAAAGCGTTTAAAGACATTTCCTGATTTGGATCAAACAATGAATGTAAGCCATACAACGATTTATTCAACGATACGAGCATTACCAAAGGGTGAGTTGAAAAAAGACTTATTATCCTGTCTGCGTCATGAAAATAAAAAGCGAAAAGCTAACGGTGAACCTAAAAAAGATTCTATATTACAGGATATTAAAACTATTCATGAGCGCCCAGCCGAAGTTCAAGAAAGAAAAATACCGGGTCATTGGGAAGCTGATTTAATTAAAGGTAAAGACAATAAAAGTTCGATAGCAACACTTATTGAACGAAATACACGGCTCTGTATCTTGGCAACATTACCTGATGCAAAGGCAGAATCAGTGCGCAAGGCTTTAACTGAAGCTCTGAAATATTTACCTGCAGAACTGCGTAAAACGTTGACCTATGACCGTGGACGCGAGCTGGCAGAACATAAAATACTTGAAGAAGATTTAGGCATAGATGTATATTTCTGTGACCCACACTCACCCTGGCAAAAAGGCACATGCGAAAATATGAATGGTTTAATTAGGCAATATTTACCTAAAGGGATTGATTTAAATCAGGCAGATCAGCATTATTTAAATCAAGTGGCCATGTCACTGAATACTCGTCCTAGAAAAGCGTTAGATTGGCTTACACCATTAGAGAAATTTGCTCAGCTTGTTGATTATCATAAGACTTTTCAAACTGTCGCACCTCATGTTTGAATTCGCC
>NZ_JAAZQY010000007.1:0-105866 GCF_012371315.1 Acinetobacter sp. A1 | reverse complement strand
GTTTTAGTCTTCTTCTCGGTTTAATACGCAGATTCAGTGCCAACTCACAGTAAATGCGGTAAACCCGCTTGTGATTCCAGCAGCAACTCTCAACATGCCGTAAATACGAGAAGCACAAACCAAAGCCCCAATCGGAATTTTCCTCAGTGAGTTCAATGAGCTGTTCAGCAATGAGTGCATTGTCATCGCTGAGTTTGGCTTGATAGCGGTAGCAGGTTTCACTAATGCCAAATGCTTTACAAGCCAAACGAATACTAATGGCATGCTGGGCAACTGCCTGTTGTGCCATCTTACGCCGGCAAGATGGCTTTACCCTTGCGTAGCAGTGCTACTCATTGCCATCGCTTCCTGGATGATTTCGGCCTTTAATCGCTCTTCAGCATACATTTTTTTAGTCTGGTATTTTCTGCTTCCAGCTCTTTCAGTCGAGCCATCAATGAGGTATCCATACCGCCATATTTGGCACGCCATTTATAAAACGTGGCATTACTCATGCCATGTTCACGACAAAGGGTGGCTACAGGTGTGCCAGACTTCGCCTGTTTTAAAATGGACATGATCTGGCTGTCAGTAAATTTAGATGTTTTCATGCAGAATCTCCTGCTCGTATCTTAAGAGAAAATTCTACTTTTAGATCCTATTATTTTTAGGGGGGATTACCCCCCTCACCACCCAACCAATGCTTTTAATAATTTTCAGGCAAAAAAAATCCCACATGGGAATGTGGGAAAACTAAGAAACTACAGCAATGTTCTATTCGCTTATTTTATCGTCATTCACTTGATATTCACTGGCAGAAAATTACAATTTCTTGCTGTGTTTTAAATCAATACATACCATTCAAACATCTCAACTTTAACGCTGATGTAAGGCCATAGAGTCTGATCATGGTTTTCGATCTAACTCGACCAATCCCTGACGGGCTTCAGTAATGATCATCTGGATTTCTTCATTCTGTTTTTGCTTCTGATCAAAATATACATACACACCCAGTGAAATTCCCACAGCTAAAATGATCAGTGCCATGCTGATGATTACATTTTGATTCATTGTATTTTGCTCAATCTTTCTTAGCCATCATTATGTGATGCAAATCACATTTACAACAATAACAAAAAAGCTCAAAAGCTACAAACAAAATACAATATTGTAACTACATTATAAAAATCACTTTATAATTTAACAATATAAGAAAAACCAAAATATAACGTCTATTCAAATAATATTTTTATAAAATTCAATTATCTTTAAAAATTCTTGTAAGCATCTTGCAAACTGTACTATCGCTTTGAGTAAAGTGTAATATTTAGGACGTTGTTGCTAAAAAAGATCCTGTGGAAACTTTAAAATTCACCCTAAAATTTAAAAATATTAATAAACAAAAAGTTAGTCGTTTTTTTCAATTCAAACATCAAAATATGATTTTAGATAGACCCAAAGCATTTGGCATTTTGTTTCAGATGAACCCTATATTTCTGTAATCAAATATACCAAACTCTACAAAGAAGCGGCTCAAAGTGTGGATTTCACAATAAATACTTGTAAACCCTTCCTCAACCGCTTAGCTTCAAAACTAGACAATTGCTGTGTTTAAACCACAATAACTCTTACAATGATGGTCTGATTTTCTTCGTTTTCTTCAGTGAGCTGTAAACGCTTCTGCTCTTTGCTGATTACTCTAAATCGCATATTTTGATATTCGATAATATTTGGTATTTGATCAAAATATTGAGCATCTGCCTCAATTTCTTCCTGAAATAAAGGTGTACCCAATTGATAATCCAAACTTTTTAATACCATATATTTTACTGTTGTTTTCATAAGCACCTGCCTTATCTTACTTTTTGCTTTACTTTTATTTTTATCACCGTTTATGCCCTGATTAAACTCATAATTGTAAATTTCGCTGTATTTATATGCAGTTAAATCAGCAGTGATGAGATTAAAACCAATTTTAGATTGATGATTTTCCGCACAAGTACAGAAAATTCAGTACACTTAAATAGCTTACTCTATTCCCTTGCAGATGAATCATGCTCAAACATTGCTGTGCCTTACTTGAACAACGCCAACTAACAGTGGCTTTTATTGAAAGTGCCAGTTCTGGTTATTTATGTAGCCAATTTTCTATCTATAAAAATAGTGGTGCGAATATTTTACTCGGTGGATTGGTCAGTTACGATCCAAGCATTAAACGTGAAATCCTGAAAGTCAGCGCAGAACTAATTGATACTTATACCGCTGAATCACCCGAAGTCACTCAAGCCATGGCAATTCAGGGGCAAAAGTTATTTAGCCGTGCGGACTTTGTAGTAGCATGCACAGGTTTACTCAAACCAGGTGGCAGTGCCACACCTGAAAAGCCCGTCGGAACATTTTTTATCGCCATTCAATATCTGCAGCAGACTTATCATTACCAATATTTTTTAGAAGGTAATCCTTTACAACGTCTAGAACAATTAACCAATTTGGTTGCTCAAAACCTAATAGATTTAATCCAGCAAGATTCTAATACGCCAATGACATCTTGAAATAAACCTAAAAAGTAAACTGCATAATTCACACACTTTATTCATGGTTCAGTCGTACACTCGCTTTATGTATAAAGTGGATGATCTATGCCATGCGCTACAACGTTATTCTGTTCGTTACTGCCAGTTTATGGCTACCTAGTTTTGCTTTTGCAACTGTTGGTGGTCCACAAAATATTGAAGTTTTAGGTTTAGATCAAGCAGATCAAAAAGTCTATTTAATGCGACATTATTTAGATGGTCGTGGTCGTTTACCGCAATTGTATTACTATCAACTCAACCGTACACAAACGAATTCCAAACAGTCACCTGTAAAACTGATTGAGGTTAAATCACTGTATATCAATCCAAAAACCAAACGCATTGATTATGATCAGAACAGTCAAAAATTTGATCGTGAAATTGCTAAAATTAAAAAGCGGTTGAAACCTTTAACGCCAATCCGTGCCAGTTCTGCCAAAATTCAAATCCTTTCAAAGAAGACAGTCTACGTCGCATCCTGGTTTGATCCTGAAATTAAAGTTCCTCAATTTAGCTACACCTACCGCATACGATATGGCAAGTATAAAAGTCCTGTCCAAAAGGCAGTGGATTATAAAACAGGATTAAGTATTTCTCAGCGCTATCAAATTCCGCAACACAATAAAGTGCTAATGACCATGAAATATTTAGGTATCCCTTTTGAAACAGGTTATAGCATTGAAGACCCTGTGTTACTTTCGCCTTAAATTTGTTCAATTATTTACTGCTCAAAAAATAAGGTTCCATTCACTCAGAATGAAACCTTATTTTTAGTTTAAAAGCAGTATCACTAAACCAAAATTCTGGCTATACCGCTTTTTAGAGTGCCAATTAAGCTGCTGAACGCTCTGCAATTGGTACAACTTTGCGTAATTCAGGACCAGTATAATCTGCACTTGGACGGATAATACGGTTATCAGCGCGCTGTTCCATTACGTGAGCAGCCCAACCTGTGACACGACTCATCACAAAAATCGGGGTGAACAGTTTAGTTGCAATACCCATGAAGTGATAAGCAGACGCATGGAAGAAGTCAGCATTACAGAACAATTTCTTCTCACGCCACATCACTTCTTCACAACGTACAGATACAGGATAAAGTACAGTATCACCTACATCTTGTGCCAAACGCTCAGACCAAATTTTGATGATGCCATTACGTGGATCATTGTCTTTATAGATTGCATGACCAAAGCCCATGATCTTTTCTTTACGCTCAAGCTTACCTAGCATTTCACGCTCAGCTTCTTCTGGCGAGGTCCAGTTTTCAATCATTTCCATCGCAGCTTCATTGGCACCGCCATGCAATGGACCACGTAATGAACCAATCGCACCTGTAATACATGAATGCATGTCAGATAAAGTGGATGCGCAAACACGTGCCGTAAAGGTCGATGCGTTGAACTCATGCTCTGCGTATAAAATTAATGATACGTTCATCACTTGTTCATGCAATTCATTTGGTTTTTCACCGCGTAATAAATGCAAGAATTGTGCACCGATTGAGTCATCGTCAGTATTTTCTTCAATACGTACGCCATCGTGACTATAGCGATACCAATAGCAGATAATGGCTGGCAAAGTTGCCAAAATACGGTCTGCAACATCTTGTTGCTGTTCAAATGACTGTTCGGTTTCTAGGTTACCTAACATTGAAACACCTGTACGCATCACATCCATTGGATGTGAATCTGCAGGAATACGCTCAAGCACTTCTTTCAATGCTTGTGGCAATGCACGTAAAGATTTCAATTTTGCTTTATAGGCAGCCAATTGCTCTGAAGTAGGCAATTCACCAAAGAAAATCAGGTAAGCAACTTCTTCAAACTGGCAATTTTCTGCCAAGTCTTGTACATCATAACCACGGTAAGTTAAGCCTGCGCCACTTTTACCTACAGTTGAGAGTGAAGTTTTACCCGCCACTTGTCCGCGCAATCCTGCGCCTGTGAGTACTTTTCCTTCAGCCATTTTTTTAATTCTCCTGTTTGAACAGCTTGTCTAATGTGTTTTCAAAAGTGTGATAATCAAGGAATTCGTATAATTCTTTACGTTGCTGCATTTTGTCTAAGACATTAACTTGAGTGCCATCTTTACGAATAGATTGCATCACTTCTAAGGCAGCTTTTTGCATGGCACGTGTTGGTGAAAGTGGATACAACACCATACGAATACCCTGCTCCGCCAATTCTTCTGTGGTGTAGTATGGGGTATCACCAAATTCAGTAATGTTTGCAAGTACTGGTACACCAACTGCATCACATACTGTTTTATACATGGTAATGTCTGTCATCGCTTCAGCAAAAATTGCATCTGCACCCGCTTCCACACATGCACAAGCACGGTCAATCACCGCTTGCAAACCTTCTTTTTGCAAGGCATCTGTACGTGCCATGACTACAAAGTTTGAATCAGTTTTTGCATCAACCGCAGCTTTAATTCGATCGACCATTTCTTGCTGAGTTACAATTTCTTTGTTTGGACGATGTCCGCAACGCTTTTGTGCAACCTGATCTTCAATGTGTACTGCAGCAGCACCTGCAGCAATCATTTGTTTAATACTGCGGGCAATATTAAATGCACCACCCCAACCAGTATCAATATCCACCAATAATGGAGTATCTACACGCTCAGTAATACGACGCACATCTTCCAAGACGTTGTCTAAACTGGTCATGCCCAAGTCAGGTAAACCGTAAGAGTAATTGGCGACACCTGCGCCAGATAAATAAATGGCTTTATAGCCAACCTGCTTTGCCATCATTGCAGCATAAGCATTTACCGTGCCGATAATTTGTAATGGCTTTTCCACTTCTAAAGCTTGTCTGAATCTTAAGCCCGCAGATGTTTGTTCTGTCATCTTCCTTTCCGCTTTTCTTACTATATTTTTCGAGGTTTGAGTATATCGGGAATGCAACGCTGCGCCATGACTTTTTAGAATCTATGCTCTAAAACTTTAGTCAAATAATTCGAAATTTTATTGCACAATAAATTTTCGTGATATTGCTTATTATTTAAATTTAATAAACATAGCTTTTCTGCACACTAAATAAGCAAAATTTTGCTTATTTTGAGTGTATTTCTATTTTTTCTGAATTCAAGCACGCTGCCCATACACTTCAACACAGCACGCTGTACATAAATTTGCTATAATAACAATCTCTCCCTTTGATCATTTGCTGAAATATTATCCAATATGCAAGATATCGCTCATTTAACCCCTTTCGGTAAAGATGTCCCTCCAACAAAGCGTGGACATGAGCGATGTGTGGCGCTGCTCGTCAGTGCAACTGATCTGTTTTTAGAACGTGGCTACGATGCCGTATCTTTAGATGATATTGTGCAGCATGCTGGCGGTTCTAAAGCTTCTATTTATAAATACTTTGGCAATAAAGAAGGCTTGTTTAAGGCGATTTGTGATTATCGCCGTGACAAATTTTTTCAGGATATTCACATCCCTTTTGAACAAATAGATTCAAATTTACGTGGTTATCTAATCCAAACCTTGCTGAATTTTTATCATCATATTCTAGCGCCTGAAAATGCAGCTTTTATGCGTTTGGTTTTAGAGCAAAGTCAGCGCAACCCCGACATTGCTTTACATATCCATGAACGTGGCCCTCTACACGTGCAATTGTGCATTGCCAAAGTGCTAGAGCATGCCAGCCAACAAGGACTCATTCGCTGCGAACACCCTGTTTATTCGGCACAATTGTATTTTGGAATTTTAAGAAATTTAGAATGGCGCATTATTATGGGCATTCCAAAACAAGAAACTGAACAAGAAACAATCAATTATGTAAGTTATTGTGTAGATCGCTTTCTAGACGCCCATCAAAAAGTCTAGTTTTTTTGCAATTTCTTCATCCTATAGTATATTAGCCGATTCCCTTTTTCACTTAACCAACCAACAACTAATTGTTGTTTTTCTCATTCAGCAATTATTGTGGAGTAACGAATGGCTCTACGTCACTTTCTAACATTACGCGATTTATCGACTTTAGAACTGAATCAAATTTTGCAACGCGCCATTGAGCTTAAGCGTAAACAGCATAACAATGAAGTTTTCCAACCCTTTGTGGGCAAAGTCTTGGGAATGATTTTTGAAAAATCTAGTACCCGAACTCGTGTATCGTTTGAAGCAGGTATGAGTCAGTTTGGTGGCAGCGCAATTTTCCTATCATCACGTGACACACAGTTAGGCCGTGGTGAACTGATTGAAGATTCTGCACGTGTCATTTCAAGCATGCTTGATATAGTGATGATTCGTACTTTCGGACATGACATTGTAGAACGTTTTGCATCTTATTCAAAAGTTCCAGTGATCAATGCTTTAACGGACGATCACCACCCTTGCCAGTTACTTGCAGACATGCAAACTTACTTAGAGCATCGCGGTTCAATTGAAGGTAAAACCGTGGCTTGGATTGGTGATGGCAACAACATGTGTAACTCTTATATTGAAGCTGCGCACATGTGGGGCTTTAATTTAAAAATTGCAACGCCTAAAGGCTATGAACCTGAACAACGTTTCCTGTCTGAATTTGCACACTGTGTAGAATTAGTAGACTCTGCTGAAGATGCCGCAGTCAATGCTGACCTGATTGTGACCGATGTTTGGGCGAGTATGGGGCAGGAAGAAGAACAAAAAATCCGTGAAAAAGCCTTTGCAGACTATCAAGTCAATGAGCGCTTGATGGACTTGGCACATCCAGATTGCTTGTTTATGCATTGTTTACCTGCGCACCGTGGTGAAGAAATTTCTGAAAATATGCTAGATCATAAAAACGCTGTAGTTTGGGATGAAGCCGAAAACCGCTTGCATGCTCAAAAAGCATTGGTTGAGTTTTTATTGAACGAAAACCTCAAAAAAGACTAAACGACTTCAAAGCATTGAGTACGCTTTGATGAGTTTTGTTACAAACAGCACCAAATGGTGCTGTTTTTTATTTGGCTCGTTATAATCTAAAACGACGGTTATTTTCTAAAATTTCAAAAAGAGCCTAGATGAATAATATGATGTATAAAACACTTGCGACAATAACACTTTGCGCAGCTGCAATGCTTGCTCATAGCACAACCTATGCTAAACCTAGCGAATTAGACCAATATTTGGTTCAGCACGATATTTTAACGGTTGACTACAAAATTAAAAATGTAACAGCTTTAAAAGAAATTTTAGATGTAATTAGCGATGAAGATTCACGTACTATGCCGTATCAAGTCGATCAAAATACCGTGATTGAACAAAGTACAACTACAGACAAGCAAATTAACATTCGTGGTATGATTATTTCACCCGATTTTACTCAATTTGTAGAAAGCACGGGCTACAACAATGTTAAAAACATGATTAAACAAAACTTGATTCATAACTGCGATTCAATGTTTGAGCATCAATTTCAGCGTGTAAATCCGTATGTATTGAATTTACAACTCAGTGCAGAGAAAACACAATTTAATGTGCTATTGCCGAATAGTGAATGTAAATTTAAAACAGATTAAATAAAAATTCTATAAACATCACATCCTCATTACAGGTTTAATAGGTTGAATACTCGATAAACATTTGAGATTTAACGTATTAAACCTTGAGGTTGTAAAATAATAATCAATGCACCCAAAATGACCACCATTCCCCCGAACATATCCCAACGGGTCAAATTAACCTGATCCACATACTTTAGCCAAATCAAAGCGGTGCAAATATAGATTCCGCCATACGCTGCATAAATTCGCCCCGATGCCGCAGGATGCAAAGTAAGCAACCACACAAAAGCCGCTAAAGCCAAAACTGTTGGCACCCAAAGCCACTGCGATTTTCCCTGATTCAAAATTAAATAAGGAAAATAACAACCTAATATTTCCATCACTGCTGTTATAAAAAATAAGAGCAAGCTACTGGCAATTTTTGTGATCTGAACATCCATAAGCGACTTTACTTAAAAGTGGAATACATAAAAAATAACCCATGTTGAACATGGGTTATTTTCATTCATGATAATGCAATATAAACGTTAAGCTGGTTCAGCAGTTTGATCTTCAAATACTTCAAGTTTCAAACCAACCGCTTTACCATTCTCTTTCTTCACAGAAACAGCGACATTACCACCCTGTTCAGCCAATTCACCGAATAAAATCATTTCTGCTAATGGTTTCTTCAAGTGTTCCTGAATCAGGCGTTGCATTGGGCGCGCGCCCATCAAGCGATCATATCCATGCTCAGCCATCCATTCACGTGCATCCTGATCGACCTCAAGAATGACTTTTTTATCATCCAATTGAGCTTGTAATTCAGTCAAGAATTTATCTACTACATTTTCAATCACGGTAGTTGGTAGCGCCTTAAATTGAATCACACCATCTAAACGGTTACGGAATTCTGGCGAGAAGGCTTTTTTCATTGCTTCTTGGTTGTCATTACTGTTGTCTTGATCCATGAAACCAATGCTGACTCGTGAAATACTTTCTGCACCAATATTGGTAGTCAGTACTAAAATCACATTACGGAAATCTGACTTACGACCATTATTGTCGGTCAATGAGCCGTGATCCATAATTTGCAGCAATAAGTTAAATACATCAGGATGTGCTTTTTCAATCTCATCTAGCAACAACACACAATGCGGGTTTTTATGAATCGCATCAGTGAGTAAGCCACCCTGATCAAAGCCTACATAACCCGGAGGCGCACCAATTAAACGTGAAACCGCATGACGCTCCATATATTCAGACATATCAAAGCGTACTAATTCCACACCTAACAATTTGGCCAACTGCTTGGTCACTTCAGTTTTACCCACGCCTGTAGGGCCTGCAAAAACGAAGCTGCCGACTGGTTTGTCTGGTGTTTTTAAGCCAGCGCGTGACAGTTTAATTGCAGATGCCAAAGCTTCAATGGCTTCATCTTGCCCAAATACCACACGTTTTAAATCACGTTCTAAATGTTCAAGTACGCTCTTGTCATCTTTAGATACAGTTTTAGGTGGGATACGTGCAATTTTCGACACGATATCTTCAATGTTTTCAACTGTGATTAAAGTGTCATCCTGCTCGGCTCTTAAACGGCGCTGTGCACCCGCTTCATCAATCACATCAATGGCTTTGTCTGGCAAGAAACGGTCATTGATAAATTTAGCCGATAGCTCTACCGCAGACACCAAGGCTTTATCGTCATATTTTACATGGTGAAATTCTTCAAATTTCGATTTTAAACCACGTAAAATATCAACCGTTTCTGAAATTGAAGGTTCATTGACATCAATTTTTTGGAAACGGCGTGACAGCGCATGATCTTTTTCAAATACCTGACGATATTCTTGGAATGTAGTCGAGCCAATACAGCGTAGAGTGCCATTTGCCAACGCAGGTTTAATTAAGTTTGACGCATCCATAGTGCTGCCCATGCTCGAGCCTGCACCAATAATCATGTGAATTTCATCAATAAATAAAATCGCATCAGGTTTCTTTTTCAAGGCATTTAATAGTTGTTTTAAACGCTTTTCAAAATCACCACGATATTTCGTTCCTGCAACCAAAGCACCAATATCTAAGCTATACACTTCTGCATTGGCCAATGGTGCTGGTGCTTTACCATTCACAATCAACCAAGCCAAACCTTCGGCAATGGAAGTTTTACCCACGCCTGGGTCGCCTACCAACAATGGGTTATTTTTACGACGACGACACAAAATTTGTGCAGCACGCTCAATTTCTTTTTCGCGACCAATTAAAGGATCAGTTTTACCCTTTTGAGCTTCAGTATTTAAATTCAGCGTGTAAAGCTCAAGCGGGCCTGCATTGGCAGAGCTTGAACTTTCACCATCTAACTCTTCAATTTCTTCTTCAGCTTGTGTTTCATCTTTACGGGTCCCGTGTGATAGGTATTGCGTTAAAGTCAAACGGTTAATTTGATGACGTTTAAGCAAATACACCGCAAATGAATCTCGCTCAGAGTACATTGCCACTAAAATATCTGCACCTTCAACGGTGCGGTCACCACCGCTAGATTGCACATGGAAAATACCACGCTGCAAAATACGGTCAAAACTTTCGGTTGGATGTGGCGCCTGATCACTATTTTCAGCAAGTTTAGGGGTATGTTGTTCTACATATTCTTCTAATTCTTTACGCAGCACCACAACGTCTGCGCCACATGCTTTTAACGCATTAACTGCAGAATCGTTATCTAATAAAGCCAATAATAAATGTTCAACCGTTAAGAACTCATGTCTCTTTTGACGAGCCATGCTAACAGCCAAACGTAATGATACTTCTAATTGACGACTGAGCATGCAACCCCCTTAATCTTTAGGCTCAATCTGACAAAGTAATGGATGACCTTGTGATCGAGCGTAATTATTGACTTGGTTCGCTTTCGTTTCCGCAATGTCCCGCGGATAGACCCCTGCGACACCTTTTCCTTCATAATGTACAGTTAGCATTACTTGGGTGGCTTGGTCAAGATTCATTGCAAAGTATTGTTGTAAAATTTCAATTACAAAGTCCATTGGGGTGTAATCATCGTTCATTAAAACGACAGCATACAAAGGTGGGCGCTTTAATTGTGGTGGTGCAGTCTGAACTGCAATGTCGCCATCATCTTCATGCCCTTCATCATCCACCGCCAAACGTGGGCTTAAATGCCAATCGACATAGCCAGATTGATGAAAATTATTTTTAATTTCGTTTAAACAAATAGATCGTTTCTGGGTTCGCATAAGTTTTACATATCACACATTATTGAGCACTGGCTTCTGCT
Source organism: Acinetobacter sp. A1 (assembly GCF_012371315.1). Taxonomy (NCBI): domain Bacteria; kingdom Pseudomonadati; phylum Pseudomonadota; class Gammaproteobacteria; order Moraxellales; family Moraxellaceae; genus Acinetobacter; species Acinetobacter sp. A1. The sequence continues at coordinate 94,556 of NZ_JAAZQY010000007.1, read as the reverse complement.
TGTGGAATTTCAGCAATAAATGCTGAATCGGCTTCCACAGCTTTGCCCTTACTCCAACTGAAACGCTTGATGACAGGCGTTGAGCCATTGACACGGACTTCAATAAAATCTGGATTAAAGCCTTTTGGCATTGTCCAGCGTCCCGTTAAACGCTCATAATTATCAAAATTAAAATTACTGTCTTCCATTGGAATAACCAATACTTCTGTGCCCTGAATTAAACGCAACTCGACTGTACCGCTTGCACGGCGTTTATTTGGGCTGACTTGTACTAAATCGACCTGATATTCATAGGCATTTTCAGGTAAAGGTTTTACCCCTAAATTCTGTACAGTCAGACTCAAACCTCCACGCTGACGCAATACTTCACGATAGATCGCACTCATTCCCTCAGTACGTTGCTTATCTTCAGTCGCTTGCGTAAATGCTTCGTATAAGTCATTCGAGTTACTCACCGCAACATCACGCTCTTGCACTGCAGCATTTAAACTTTTATTTAGGCTTTCTAAACGGGTTTTCTGTTCCTGAACCACTTCAACCAGTTGTTCAGCATCAGCATCATAACCCACCACTGTTAAGCCTTGACGATGTCCAACTGAATATCCTAAAAAACCACTGCCTAAAATTAAAATTGCAGCACCAATCGCTAAAGGCGCATTTGTTTCAAGAAATGGCTTTTTTTCTGGTGGTGGCGCAGATGGTGTCGTGGTTGAATTCGACTGTGACGTGGTTTCAGTATCAGAGTTATGCATCGTCATCTCTTGTTTTGATTCATTCAAAACACACATTTAAATCGAAATCTAAATGTGTGTGAAGTTGAAAAACGTGTTTTATGGTAATAAACCAATCACCTCAAGTCCTGCGTTTTCAGCAAAACCAAACATCAGGTTCATATTTTGTACGGCTTGCCCTGCTGCACCTTTCACCAAGTTGTCTTGTGCAACCAAAAGTACCAATTTTTTTGGTTGAGGTTTATACAACGCAATACGCAACTGGTTGGCGCCACGTACTGAACGTGTTTCTGGTGAACTGTTGGCTGGCATTACATCTACAAATTGCTCATTGGCATAAAACTGCTCATACAAGCTTTGTAAATCTGCTGCATCGCCAGCATCAGTCAAATCTACATAAATGGTGCTGAGCATACCGCGAATCATCGGCACTAAATGCGGTACAAATAATATGTGATTGAACACATTTTTTTGACCCGAAATATTTTCTAGTGCTTCTACAATTTCAGGATGATGGCGATGCCCCGCAACACCATAGGCTTTAAAGTTATCTGCATTTTCAGAGTAAATCATGCCCAGACTGGCTTTACGGCCTGCACCAGATACACCTGATTTTGCATCAATAATAATGCTTTCAGGTTTCACTAAAGCTTCAGCTTGTTTAAACAATGGTGCTAAACCAAGCTGTACCGTGGTTGGATAACAACCAGGGTTACCAATCACTTGCGCTTGTTTAATTTGTTCACGGTTAAGTTCAGATAAACCATAAACCGAATCTTTTAAAATTTCTGGGCAGGCATGCTGCATGCCATACCATTTTTCAAATTGTGCTAAATCCTGCAAACGGAAATCTGCAGCAAGATCGACCACTTTTGTATTGGCGGCAACAAGTTCCGCAGCATGTTGCATAGCAACACCATGCGGCGTAGCAAAGAACACTACATCGCACTGTTTTAATTCTTCGATGTTTAAATCGGAATAGCAAAGGTCAGTATGTCCACGTAGACTTGGGAACATATCATCTACACGGCGACCCGCTTCTGTACGTGAAGTCAGTACATTTACTTTTACATTTGGGTGTCGTAGCAAAAGACGCAATAATTCAACGCCTGTATAACCTGTACCACCGACAATACCAACTGAAATCACGTGCATTACCTCAATTCAAAAGCATGTTTAAGCTAACGCTATAGTATGACAGGAAGTTTTGGTTTTCTAAACTGTTTTACTTGGGTTTTAAGGCTTTTCTTTATTCTGTTGATTTTATATTGAAAAATACATTTAATTATAAACAATACGCCCAACACCTCTTCATTACAGCACAGCCATGTAATGTACGTGTTGGCTTTTTTTATTCATACCACCACCAAGGCAAATGTGTTGTTTTCAGCTGTTTACGGTGTTGCAAATAGTGCGCATCATGCCGCTGCACCTCTGCCCAAAACTTCGCACTATGATCAAAATGCCGTGTATGTGCCAACTCATGCACACTCACATAACGCACAATCTGTTTAGGAAATAAAACCAAAGCACTATTTAGCATTATATGCTGTTGCGCACTACAACTGCCCCAACGCGTTTTGGGCTGACGAACCGCACACTGTTTAAACGGAAAATCTGTTTCATTGCTCACCGTTTGCAAGTATGCAGGCAACATCTGTTTGGCATAAGCAATCACAAAAGCTTTTAAATATGCTGCGGGCTGGCGGTCACTAATAAAAAGACAATGCAGTTTTAAATCTAAAATAAAACTGTGTTTTTGGATTTGATAACGAATATTTAAAGGCTCAGCCAAATCAAAAAGTGACAACTGATTTGGCAATTCACGCTGAACAAGTCCTTGCTGCGCCTGTTGTTTATGCCAAGCATCTATCATCCACTGTTCAGATTGCTGCAAGAAATCCTGAATTTGTCGCTGGGTACAATGCTTTGGCACAGTTAAACGAATTTGATGCGGTTCGACACGTAAACGTAAACGTGTTGCTCTTGCATGTGGTGTGATTTGAATTTCAGGTAAGCTGGAAATCATATTTTTATTAGTATTTGAATTATCTTTACTCAAGCAAATACTCTACTCTCAGTGATTTTGATGATTTATAAAGATTCGGTCTTGGTTGTAAAATGTTTGTCGTAAAATGAATATTGAAAAGTTCCCTTTCCTTACAAAGAAAAGGAAACTTTCATTAGAGAAAAATATAAATCAAAACTCAATTTACATAACGGTTTATATAAATTTATATGCCTTAAACTGCGGTACGCTCTTCAATACCGTTATTGGTTGCAACAATCGCAATATTGGCTTTATTAATCGCAAAAATACCGTTAGTCACGACACCAGGAATATCATTCAGCGTTTTCTCTAATTCCAACGCATTCAAAATATTCAGGTTATATACATCTAAAATCACGTTGCCGTTATCGGTCACTACACCTTCACGGTAAGCAGGGTCACCACCTAAAGCCACAACTTTACGTGCTACCGCAGAACGTGCCATTGGAATCACTTCAATTGGCAATGGGAACTCACGCCCTAACTGCTCTACCCATTTAGAATCATCTACAATACAAATAAACTTACGTGCAATAGATGCCACAATTTTTTCACGGGTCAACGCCGCACCACCGCCCTTGATCATGTGCATGTGACGATCAATTTCATCTGCACCATCGACATACGCATCTAGGCTGCCTACAGAATTCATATCTACAACTTCAATACCAAGCTTTTTTAAACGCTCAGCCGTCGCTTCTGAACTTGCCACTGCAGCCTCAAGTTGCAATTCAGGCAATAAATCGATCAGGAAGTTCACCGTACTGCCTGTTCCCACCCCTAAAATTCCGCCTTTAGGCAAATGTTTTAAAGCTGCTTTTGCAGCGGCTTGCTTCTTTTCATCTTGGGTAGCATACAGACTCATGACTTCACTCAACTATTTTTGACATTTATTGCCGATTTTACAGCGCAAATGTGCAGGGGTTTGTTACAATAACCCCTTATTTTAAACTGTTAGATGGAAGATTAACATGCTGTCTCGTTTGGTTCGACAAATTTTACAAGCAACAGTCTACGATGTTGCAATCGAAACCCCACTCGAAGCAGCGCCACGAATTAGCGAAAAACTAAATAATAACATCCGCTTTAAACGTGAAGACTTACAACCCGTATTCTCTTTTAAATTACGTGGTGCCTACAACCGCATCAGTCAATTACCCAAAGAGCAACTTGCACGAGGTGTGATTACCGCTTCTGCTGGCAACCATGCACAAGGTGTAGCTCTGTCTGGGCAAAAATTGGGTATTCGTGCCATTATCGTCATGCCTAAGACCACACCCGATATTAAAGTACAAGCGGTGAAACGCTTAGGCGGTGAAGTGGTGTTACATGGCGACTCTTTTGATGTTGCCAATAAATATGCAATTCAGCGTGCCAAAGACGAAGGCATGACTTTTATTCCACCGTATGACGATGAATTGGTCATGGCAGGTCAAGGCACCATTGCCAATGAAATTTTACGTCAATGGCGTGATGTAGAATATGTCTTCGTTGCTGTTGGTGGGGGCGGTTTAATTGCTGGTGTTGCGGCGTATTTGGGGGATGTTGCACCACATGTCAAAGTCATACCTGTAGAATATGATGAATCGGCTTGTTTAAAAGCCGCATTTGAAGCCAATGAACGTGTGATTTTACCGCAAGTGGGTTTATTTGCCGATGGTACTGCCGTCGCACAAATTGGTGAAAAACCATTTGAAGTGCTGCAACTGCAAAAATCAGATCAATCTGGGCCAATTGTTGAGCGCGATGTCGTTTTGGTAAATACCGATGAAATCTGTGCCGCAATTAAAGATACCTTTGATGAAAACCGTAGTATTGTTGAACCTTCAGGTGCAATGGCATTGGCAGGTATCAAAAAATACGTCGAGCAGCATCAACTGCAAAATAAAAATATTGTGTCCATTGTATGTGGCGCCAATATGAACTTTGACCGCTTGCGCTACATTGCTGAACGCACTGAACTGGGCGAACATAAAGAAGCAATTTTTGCGGTGACCATTCCTGAAGAAAAAGGCGCTTTCCTCAACTTCTGCCGTGCACTACAAGGCCGCAACATCACTGAGTTTAACTACCGTGCCAGTGATGCCACAGCTGCACAGGTCTTTGTCGGCATTAGCTTAAAATCAGGTGAAAAAGAACGCCACGACATTTATGAGTTACTTAAAACTCAGTACGATGTAGATGATTTATCTGATGATGAAGTTGCCAAACTGCATATTCGTTATTTGGTAGGCGGTCATGCCGATATTGAAAATGAGCGTTTATTCCGTGTGGAATTCCCTGAACGTCCAGGCGCGTTACTCACCTTCTTAGAACGCTTAGGCCCAACACACAACATTACCTTGTTCCACTACCGTAACCACGGTGCAGCAGAAGGTCGTGTATTGGTTGGTTTAGAAGCATCGGATGCCAAACAGAACCCAGATGGTTTAATTGAAACGTTGGAAAATATCACTTATCCATACGCAGAAATTACCAATAACTTAGGCTATCAACGCTTCTTAAAATAATTTGCTGATTTGTTCCCATCTACAAAAAAACCGCTGATTCAGGCGGTTTTTTAGTCATAATGCTACAGTGTGACACAAGGAATTATTTTAAAATATTCATCTCTGTTGAGCGTATTTAAAATACGCAGCTTCAGGCAAAATAAATCACAGCTCACGTACAATAAAACACTTTTTCAGGATAATGCTATGGCGCAATTTGCAGTCATTGGTTTAGGCAGCTTTGGTGCCACGGTTGCTACGCAACTGGTCAAGTTAAACCACGATGTTATTGGCATAGACAGCAATAAAAAATTTGTAGAAAACATTGCCGATCAAATTACCCATGCGGTCATTGCTGATGCCACTGATGAGCACGTTTTAGAAGAATTGAACATTCAAAATTGTGATGCTGTGGTTGTCGCAATTGGTGAAGATATTGAAGCCAGTATTTTATGTGTTCTCAATTTAAAGAATATGGGCATCACTAAAATATACGTGAAAGCCAAAAGTAAAGCACATACCATGATTTTAACCCATTTAGGTGTTACCAAAATTATTCACCCAGAAGAAGATATGGGCGTGCGGATTGCACAATCGCTAAGCTATCCTATGGTGAGTCGCTATATGAGCCTGAATGACGACCATTTCATTGTAAAAGTAAAAATTAAAGACAACTTGCACGGCACACGTATTCAGAGTCTGATGTCACATGCCCCAGAAGTTAAACTTTTATTGTTCAAACGTGCTGAAACCATTTTCTATACACTTGAATCCAATTTAATGCTACAAACTGGTGACATTTTGGTTGTTGAAGGGCGACTTGAACCGCTCAAACGCTTATCTAAACAATTTAAATCAGAATGAAAACATCATCTAAGCTCCCTGTAAAAACGGTCAATTTAAGCCCGCCTAGCCTTTTAGCGCTAGGCTTTTTAAGCTTTATCTGTATTGGTACCATTCTGCTGAAATTACCTATTTCACATCATGGTGATATGACATGGATTAACGCCCTATTTACTGCAACTTCTGCAGTAACCATTACAGGACTATCTGTGGTCAATATTGGTGATGCTTATACCGTATTTGGGCAAATGGTCATTATGTTGCTTTTACAATGTGGTGGCTTAGGTTTTATGACCTTTGCAATTTTAGCGGTTTTAAGTTTGTCCGCTAAAATTGGACTCAAACAACAAATTATGGCGCAAGACACGATTGGGCAAACCAATCTGTCTAAAGTAGCAATGACCATTAAAGGTGTATTGCTGTATTCACTGTTTTTTGAAGGCATTGGCACACTAATTCTAACGATCGCTTGGATGCAGGATTACCCTTTTCAAGATGCCTTTTTCTATGCTGCTTTTTATAGTGTGTCTGCATTTAATAATGGCGGCTTTTCATTATTTCCCAATAGCTTAATGAGCTTTGCAGATCAGTATTTGATTACACTTACCATTAGTATGCTCTATATTATTGGCGGTGTAGGCTTTGTGGTACTCATGGATATTAAACGAGCCAAACGCTGGAAAACACTTTCACCCAATAGCAAACTCATTCTTTCTACTATTGCAGGATTAAACCTCGTCGCATTTTTGCTGATTTGGGCCATTGAAGCCAGCAATCCGCATACCCTTGCTGCGATGAGTATTGGCGACCAAGCCCTCAATGCTTGGTTCCATGCCACCGTGCCGCGTTCATCTGGCTTCAACAGTTTAGATATGACCAGCATGCAAAATGCCAGCACCCTACTCACCATGTTGCTGATGTTTATTGGTGGCGGTTCGCTCAGTACCGCAGGTGGCATTAAAGTGGGTACATTTATTATTGTCGTTTTAAGTGTGATCAGCTTTTTAAGACGCTCAGATGAAGTTCGTGTATTTAATCATGCCGTACCTGAACGGACGACTTTTAAAGCATTGGCTGTGGTCAGCATTACAGGAATGTTGATTACAATCGGTATCTTCAGCCTACTTCTATTTGAACCTAAGCAAAATTTTTTGGATTTACTTTTTGAAGTGGTTTCTGCTGCCTGCACGGTAGGTTTATCTCGTGGTGTCACAGGCGAATTACAACCTGCCAGTTTAATTGTATTAATGCTGCTGATGTTTGCAGGACGTCTAGGGCCTCTGACCTTGGCCTATTTAATTGCGACACCACAAAAAAGCCGTCTTAAACACCCTAATGCAGATATTCAGGTTGGATAAAACAAACACATGCGATAGAAAAATAAACGCCAATCTTCAAGATTGGCGTTTTAAATTCAGTTAAAAACGTTTTTAAATCAATGCTAGGTCATTAAAACCAATTCATTAATGAAACACCTAAACCCACATAGGTTGCACGGTGATTATAGTCAATCAAGCTTTCTCCATAACCATCGAACAATTGGAAATGACCACGTAACTTACCACTAATCGGGAAAACCCAATCAAACTGTGCCGCACCGTGTGAGTCATCACCACCTTTTAGGCTATGACGTAACATCAAAGAAAAGTCATGCTCTTTCCAACGATAAAATGCCAACATGTCACCACGCCCGATATAGTTTTTAATATCTGGGTTGTTGTCATCAGCGCGGTCTTCTTCAATGCGATACCAAGGACGCAACATCAAAGCAAAATTGTCTTTTTCAAAACCAAGATTGAAAATTACTCGATTCCAGCTACGTGACAAAGGGTCTGAACGACCATTGGACTGATGATTCAGCGTCAGCCCCATCAAACGCCCATGTAAACCAAAAAGCTGATAATTGGTACGGAACATTAAACTGGCTTCAGGCTCATAATTGGTTTCACGAAACGGACGTGACTCATCACCATTGTAAACTTGCCAGCGAGAAGACTGGGTATATCCTAACCAGACATCTCCATTATTCCCTAACAAGTTCTCTACCGCTTTGGTTTTTAAAGAAAGCTGAAATTTACTTTCCATTGAAGTGAGATTCTGCTCCTCACCCAATTGCACTGTGTTTTGCTCATTTAAACTTTGAGGACGTTCATTTTTATCACTGGTCCAAAAGCCGGGCATTAAAAACACAGGCTGATAAGCACGTAAATTCCATGTACCCAACTTACTGTCTGCCGAAAGTTCCCAACGCTTATCCAGCAAAGAAACATTTGGATCCAGTTTAGGTGCATCAAAAGAAAATAAATTGCTTACGCTTACTGCAATTTTTTCTGTCACCGTTTCGGGTTCAGGCGCTAGTGCCTGAGCAGCTTGACGTTCGCTGATCAACGCTGTTTTTTCTGCTTCAGGAATTTTAAATAAAGCATCATAACAAGCCAGACGATCAGCATTCGCCTCAAGAGCCACACATGCTTCAGGTGTTGCAGGTGCAATCAGTGTTGCTGGGTCTTGTGCATAGCTGTTTGCCACAAACACTGTGCTGAGTGTACTTACACTCAGCATTAGTGTTGTACGTTCAAAGGTTTTGAACGCGCTCATAGGTCACCCCAATGGTTTAGTTTTTATTTTGATTTCATTTAAAGCTTTAGTTCACTTGTTTGATTTCAAAACCAAGTGCTATTAACGCTTCACGTTTTGCTACAGGCGCAACCACAGCTTTAGAAACCAGCTGCTGACGTAAATACTGCTCTGCAACACGTTTTAAGTCGTCTAAAGTTACCGCCAGCAAACGCTCACGTAATACGGTACGGAAGGCAGGTGTGCGTGCGTGTAACAAAGCATAACATGCAGTAATCGCTTCACCCGCAGGCGAACCCGGCTTATCCATACTGGCAATTAAGCCTAAAATCGCTTCCTCAAGCTGATGTGGCAATTGCTCTGCGTCCAATAACCAATCAATACTCGCTTCAAAGTCTGCAAACGTTTCAGCTAAACGTGGGTCACGATAACTATAGAAACGGAATGAGCAAGCATTGCCATCATAACTTGCACCACCACCGTAAGCACCGCCTTTCTCACGAATTGCACTATGCAAGAAGCCATTACGCAAGTATGCAGCCAATACCATTAATGGTGCAGCATCAGGGTGTGAAACTTCTACAGCAGGATATGCCGCAGCACAGAATTGCACATTGGCCTGAATCAACCATGCCTGATCTTGTGTAGATTGATCGACATCTACTTGGGTTAATGTGGCTGTGTTTTCAGCAACAGTGAGTTTATCCCAAACTTCTTGGATTTCTTCAACCAAACGATCTGATTGATGCTCTTCACATACCAATAAGAACTGTTTTGGTGCTTGCAACAATTTATTGTGAATCAACTGCAATTCAGCAATTAATTTGGCATATTCGGCTTCATCTTTTTCAATTTTTCCGACCAAATCTGCCAACCAGTTTAATGCACCTAAACCTGTATTGTTGTAATCACGCTGCGCTAAAGCACTATGCTGACGTCCCGCAATTTGCATAGCATAACTATGCCCTGAACCCGACAAACGTGACTGCCAACGGGTTTTACGTTGTTGTAACAGCTCAATAATGCGGTCTTTTTCATCAAAGCGTAATTGTTCAAATGCAAGTTTTAGCAGACGAATCGCTTCTAAATTATTCACTAAAGACTTGGTGGTTAAAGTAAGCCATGCGCTAATCTGATTTTTGTCATCCACTTTAGAACGTAACGATGCGCCCATGCCCAAACCACCACTAACTGCGGTTTGGAGTTGTTGCAATTCTAAATAATTGTATTCTCCCGCTCCGACTTCGCCCATTAAAATAGATAACAAGTTAAAGTATGGCGACTGTACAATTTCATCTGGAATTTGTATCAACACTTGTTGATAGTAAATACCATTGGTACCTGCATGATATAAATTTAACGGATAATCAATGCGGTTACTGATAATTTCACGTAGTTCGCCTTGTACAATATGCAAAGCAGCTGGCACATCTTCCAAACCAACTTTTGGCAACAAGTTTAAATCATCTGGGGTGTCTTGACGGACTTTTAAAGCTTCTGTTTGCGCTACAATTTCGGCTTTCTGCTCTTCAGTCAATTGTGCAGCAATCTCTGCCAAACGTGCTTTTTCAAGTGCAGCATCTTTGGCCGATTTTTCTGCATCAGGCACCAACGTCATTTGTACCCGATGCGGGTTATCAATTAAATGCGTTTGAATTAACTGTGACAACCACATTGGGTCTTTGAGTTCTTCTTTAACCTGTTCAATTGCAGAATCTACATCCCAAACTTGAATTGGGTCATTGTGGTGAATGGCACTGCTCAAGCCATTTAAAATCAAGCTCAAACCGTACGGCATGCCATCGCCATTAATTTCACGCTGATGCAATTCAATCTGATGTAAAATTGCATCGACCAAAGCAGTATCTACAGGTTTTGCAGCAACGTCTTGTAAAACCTTTAATACACCTGCCTGAAATTCGGCTGCATGTTCAGGGTTTGAACCTTGCACACCACAGAAGAATGTCATTTCAAAATTGGAGTCATCCACACCCATCAACGGGCCTGTCGATTGTGCATGCGCCCAAGTTTCTAAATAATGGCGTAATGGTGCAGCAGAGTTTTCAAGCAAAACACCTTCAACTAAACGCATCCCCAAACGCAATTTAATATCACTGGCTTCAGGCAATAACCACGCTAAGACATGGTAAGTTTTATCCTTCAGCTCTTCTGCATCAACAGCATAAGTTTCTGTAACTGCAACAGGCGCAGCAAGGCGACGTTCTGGCTTAGAATACAGCGTTTGCCCCTGCTCAAATTTCGCCAAGGCCAATTGTTCAAACTGTTCCTGTAAATCGTATGCAGGCGTATTACCAAACGTCATAAATACCGCATTACTTGGATGATAATGCGACTTATAAAAATCGACTAACTCCTGATAACTTAAATCTGGAATGTCTTTCGGGTCGCCGCCTGAGTTGTAGTGATAGGTGGTCTCAGGGAATAAATGATAAGCCAATTGATGATACAACTGATCGGATGGCGAGCTCATTGCCCCCTTCATTTCATTAAAAACTACGCCTTTATAAACAGGCTCACCATTTTCTAGCTCAATGCGAATACCTTCTTGTGCAAAATCCAAAGGATTTAAATTGGCTGCAAAAGCTGCATCCATATATACCGAAAGTAAGTTTTGAAAATCTTTTTTGTTTTGTGTCGCAAATGGATACGCCGTCCAGTCTGCAGCGGTAAATGCGTTCATAAAGGTGTTTAATGAACGACGAATCATTAAAAAGAACGGGTCACGTACAGGAAATTTTTCTGAACCACATAGCGCAGTATGCTCTAAAATATGCGCCTCGCCTTTGGAATCCATTGGCTGGGTGCGAAATGCAACTAGAAATACATTTTCATCATGATCTGTCGCCAAGTGATAATGCACCGCACCTGTAACTTTATGTTTATATTCAGACACTAAAATGTCTAAGGCTTCAACATGGTGTTGACGTACCAACTGAAACGCAGGATGTACAGTCTGGGAAATGGTTTCAGTGACATCTACAGTCATGTGATCTCCTAAATAAGCAAATAAAAAAACTAAAGCCATTATAGCTTTAGTTCTCCCTATAATTCACGTTGAAAACCCGACTAAATTGATTGAAATTTGCAAAGTATCAACAAAGTGCAGCACAAGTCGGGTTTTGCTACTGCAAAAAACTAAATCAGGTATTTAAAATAACTATAGTTTGGATGATTCTCAACATACACATAATTTTGTTTTTGATAGAAATGTGCTGCAGACTTAGTATCTGTATTCAGGCACAGCGCAGAGAAATTGGCACGTGCTTTTTTCTCTAAATGTTGCAATAACTGCTTACCCACACCATGTTTACGGTAATTTGGTAAAACATAGAAACGACGAACCCGCCCGATGCGACTTTCAATATCTTGCTCATTCCACTGCTGGTTTAAGCCACCGCAAGCAACCAATTGTTCGCCATCATAAACAAACAGTAAGAATTCACCAGGCTGATCAAAGCGGTTTTTGCCACTTTCCCATTCTTCAATTAAACGATGGACAAAATCAAAGCCTTCCTGAGCAGCATGTTTTGCCAAAGTCTGTATTTGCGCTGGTAATTCCTGTGCTTCTTTAATTTCGATGTTCATCTAACCTTCCTGATAACTCTGCTAAACCCCTATTTTCCATCAATATCATTCATTCAACTGAATTTTATTCATGAAACTACAGCAATCCTGAGCATTGGTGTAAACTTAGCGTTTTTAATTTTGACTGTGATTTAAAGACATGGCAACTGTTGACCTTTTTGCAATTGGTAATGCATTAATTGACCAAGAATTTCAAGTCTCGGATGACTTCCTCATTCAACATAGCTTGCAAAAAGGTACTATGCAATTAACCGATGGTGAAACACAAGCAAATTTATACAACAACTTAATTAAAACGCAAAGACATAAAGGCCAAGCTTCGGGCGGTTCTGCAGCAAATACAACAGTAGCATTCAGTGCTTTGGGCGGACAAGCATTCTATGCATGTCGCGTTGGAAATGATGAATTAGGTGACATTTACCTCAAAGGTCTTAATGAAGCAGGTATTCACACCACCACTAAGTCAGTCAGTGAGGGTGTTACAGGCACTTGTATGGTTTTGGTCAGTGAAGATTCTGAACGCACCATGCACACCTATTTGGGTATTACCGCAGAACTTTCTGCTGCACAAATTGATTTTGAACAGCTCAAGACTGCAAAATGGCTTTATATTGAAGGTTATCTATCGACTAGCGACACCGCACGTGCCGCAGTAAAACAAGCGCGCGAAATTGCTCAAGCCAATAAGGTAAAAATTGCACTGACTTTATCTGACCCTGCCATGGTGCAATATGCCCGTGCAGGTTTAGATGAGTTAGTTGATGATGGCATAGACTTGCTCTTCTGCAACCAACAAGAAGCGATGATGTACACAGGTACAGAAACAGCTGAAGCTGCGTTAGAACAGTTAAAACAAAAAAGCAAGTACATTGTCATTACATTGAGCGCACAAGGTGCCTTAATTTATGATGGTACAACCACTTTTACAGTACCAGGCCGCAAAGTAGATGCAGTAGATGCTAACGGTGCGGGCGATGCGTTTGCAGGTTCATTCTTATATGCCTTAAATGCAGGTTTCGATTTCCAAACTGCTGCCAAGCTTGCCATTCTTATTTCAAGTGAAGTCGTATCTCAATTTGGCCCTCGTCTTGAAGTTGCAGATTACGCTAAACTCTTGCACAGCATTCAGAAGGAATCTGCAGAATGAATAAAATTTGTATGATGGAAGAAATTCCAGAACGCGAAGCACGTGCTTACGACACACCGAATGGTGAGACGATTTTTATCACCCAACGTGATGGTGTGTATTATGCTTACCAAAATGTCTGCCCGCACTTACAGGTCGAACTGGAATTTTTAGAAAACCAGTTTTTAGACCGTGATCAGGAATATATTGAGTGTTCTACACATGGTGCTCTATTTGTGGTCGAAACAGGCGAATGTATTTCAGGGCCTTGTTTAGGGCAATCACTCGAAAAAGTAGAGATTAGTGTACATTCAGATGGTGGAATTTATTTGGTAGATTAAGGCAACCTTTTAGCTATAGCCAATCTACCAAAATGTGCAGATCATTTATTGCAAGACTTTTTGATAAAGTATAGATAGATGATCTGCCATCAAATTGATAATAATCACAATGAAAAATCACGATAAGAGTTTAGCGCATGCTTGAGTTTCTATACGATCTGAACTTAATGCCTTTTCACCTGAGTTTAGTGGTGTTGCTGATTCTCAGTACTGTGGAAACCATTGGTTATTATTTCAATTATCGCCCAAGCCAATTGCTAAAACGTGCTTTTTCACAGCGTATTACAACATCGCCCCTTTTAGATGTTAAATTCTCCAAAGTATTGATTTTTGTATTCTTACTGATGAATTTTAGCGTTGCAGGCTATTTCTTACAGTTTTTAATTTATTCGCAACAACAAAATTTTGTGCCCGCTTATTACATCATTATTCCTGCCCTGATCATTGCAATATTTTTTACCGTATTTATGATTCACTGCCTGGATCAGGTGATTAAACCCAAATACAGCGTAAGACAAGTCGATTTACTCGGTCGCTTGGCCACAATTTCTAGTGGCAATGCCCGACCTGGTTTTTCCGCACAAGCACGCGTTCGTGATGAATTTGGACAACTACACTATGTACAGGTTGAACCTGAATTTGGTGAGCTTGAATTTCAGGCACAAATTATTTTAATTCGTAAAAAAAAGTCACATTATCTTGCCAAAAAAATTTCAGATTCAAATAATTTATTTACACATCAATAAGCCACACAGTTATAGGCTTCAGCTCTAACAACTGAGTGATCTTGAACTATTTATCATGCATAACACTGACAATTTTAAATTCTGTACTACTTAAAATAACATCGCTATTTCATGTTATTTCTACCCAATCAGTCCAATCTACTTGGCATATAAGCATGTAAGAACGCCATATCAACAAGTATTCATTCTCCTACTGAGTCGCAAAACTGAAAGAAAAAATTCATCAAATTTTAACAAGACCATCAATATAATTACCGCCAAAAAATAGCCTTACATAAATGCTTAATTTTGTTTTATTTTTATTCATACTAATTTGGTTTGTTTTATAAAGAAATAAACATAAGTATTTTAGTCTGATTTTGAATTATTAATTACAAGTGTTTCAGTAAAGTATGAATTAATCAAAGTTAGCAATTAAAATCGACCAAAACACAAAAATAAACCATTGTTTTCAAAAGAATTAACAATATATTTTTATTTTAATTGTGCTGGCTATTTTTTTTTGTATGTTTTTGTTTAATAATATAAAACACAGTTTAAAAAACAGGCTTATAAAAAGTGAGCTTAGTACCTAAAGATTTAAATAGAAAAGTTGTTCGTGAGCTCACGGCCATTTTAATTATTAAGGTCGTGTTGCTAATGGTTATCAAAAACATTTGGTTTGATGCCCCAACGATCCCTCAAAATTTTGATTCACAAGTTGCTGAGCGTATAGCCAGCAGTCCTTCCTCAATCAAGGAGACACGTTGATGATTTCTGAAAGCGTGGTCGATCTCTCGCGGTTCCAATTCGCAATGACCGCGATGTATCACTTTATTTTTGTTCCACTGACTTTAGGTCTAGCTTTTATTCTTGCCATTATGGAAACCACGTATGTGATTTCTGGTAAAGAAATTTATAAAGATATGACTAAATTCTGGGGAAAACTCTTCGGTATTAACTTCGCTTTAGGGGTTACGACTGGTTTAACCATGGAATTCCAGTTCGGTACGAACTGGGCATATTACTCACACTACGTGGGTGATATCTTTGGTGCACCACTCGCAATTGAAGGTTTAATGGCCTTCTTCTTAGAATCAACCTTTATTGGTTTGTTCTTCTTCGGATGGGATCGCCTCTCCAAAGTACAGCACTTATGTGTCACCTGGTTAGTTGCGCTTGGCTCTAACATGTCTGCACTCTGGATTCTGGTTGCAAACGGCTGGATGCAAAACCCTGTCGGTTCAACCTTTAACTACGAAACCATGCGTATGGAACTTGTAGACTTCGGGGCATTGATTTTCAACCCTGTTGCACAGGTTAAATTTGTACACACTGTTTCAGCAGGTTATGTAACGGGTGCAATTTTCGTCTTGGCTATTTCAAGCTATTACTTATTGAAAAAACAAGACTTACCATTTGCGCGTCGTTCATTCGCTATCGCAGCAATTTTCGGTTTAGCATCTACTCTTTCTGTAATTCTTCTTGGTGATGAATCAGGTTACGAATTAGGTGATGTTCAAAAAACCAAACTCGCTGCAATCGAAGCAGAATGGGATACTCACCCTGCGCCAGCAGCGTTCACTTTATTTGGTATTCCAAATGAAGAAACGCAAACCACAGATTACGCAGTCAAAATTCCTTATGTTATGGGTATTATTGCAACGCGTTCTGTGACTGAAGAAGTGACTGGTATTAAAGACCTGATCGCAAACCATGAGTTGCGTATCCGTAACGGTATGGTTGCTTATCAACAACTTGAGCAATTACGTGCGGGCGATCAATCTCCTGAACTGAAGGCTGCATTTGACCAAACTCAAAAAGACTTGGGTTACGGTTTATTGTTGAAAAAATATACACCAAACGTTGTAGATGCAACAGACGAACAAATTAAAATGGCTGCTGCGGACACTATTCCACACGTACCAAGCTTGTTCTGGGCATTCCGTGCAATGGTTGCTTCTGGTTTCTTAATGCTATTGTTATTCGCTCTTGCAACTTTTGCTGTTGCGAAACGCAATGCTGAAAGCAAACCATGGTTATTAAAATTTGCTTTACTTGCTTTACCATTACCTTGGATTGCTGCGCAAACAGGTTGGTATGTTGCAGAAGTTGGCCGTCAACCATGGACAATTGGTGAAGTACTTCCTACACACCTTTCTGCATCTTCACTCAGCACAGGTGACGTATGGGGCTCAATCATTGCATTGGCTGCGTTCTACACCGTATTGCTGATTATTGAAATGTACTTGATGATCAAATTCTCACGTCTAGGCCCAAGCTCGCTTCATACTGGTAAATACCACTTCGAGAAACTTGAAGCTGCGAAAAAAGCCAATGAGGAGGCTTAAGCATGATCGAATATGAATTACTCAAAATCATTTGGTGGGTGCTAGTTGGTGTACTACTAATTGGCTTTGCCCTTACCGATGGCTTCGACATGGGCTCAATGGCAATCATGCCATTTGTAGGTAAAAATGACGAAGAACGCCGCGCTGCAATCAACACGATTGCACCGCACTGGGATGGTAACCAAGTTTGGTTCATTACTGCTGGTGGTGCGTTATTTGCAGCATGGCCTATGGTATATGCAAC
Source organism: Acinetobacter sp. A1 (assembly GCF_012371315.1). Taxonomy (NCBI): domain Bacteria; kingdom Pseudomonadati; phylum Pseudomonadota; class Gammaproteobacteria; order Moraxellales; family Moraxellaceae; genus Acinetobacter; species Acinetobacter sp. A1. The sequence goes on along the minus strand of NZ_JAAZQY010000007.1, from coordinate 77,473 downwards.
TGCATTCTCAGGCATGTACTGGGCACTACTCTTAGTCCTATTTGCCCTGTTCTTGCGTCCAGTCGGTTTTGACTACCGTTCAAAACTTGAAAACACCAAGTGGCGTACATCTTGGGACTGGGCTCTAGCTGTAGGTGGTGCAGTTCCTGCATTAGTATTCGGTGTAGCTTTTGGTAACATGTTCCTCGGTGTGCCATTTACCCTAGATGAAACTGTACGTTCAACATATACAGGTAGCTTCTTTGCGTTATTAAACCCATTCGCTCTGGTATGTGGTTTAGTGAGCTTGTCTATGCTTTGTGCGCATGGTGGTGCTTGGTTAATGCTTCGTACAGATGGTGACTTACGTGCACGCTCTGCTAAAGCAACACAAATCATGGGCATTGTGTTCCTTGTGTGTTTCTTAGGTGCAGGTGCATGGTTATACTTCGGTGGTATCGAAGGTTATACCCTTGTTACTCCATACGACACAAATGGCGTTGCGAATCCATTGGCTAAAGAAGTGCTTACCAATGGTAACCCTGGTTGGATGAATAACTACTCAACTTACCCAATCACCATGATTGCGCCAGTAATGGGCATCTTGGGCGGTATCTTGATTATTCTTGCAGCTGGTAAAGGCAAGGCAGGTTTGAGTTTTACTGGTTCATCTTTAGCGGTAATCGGTGCAATTTTAACTGCTGGTTTTGCATTGTTCCCATTCTTAATGCCTTCAAGCCTCAACCCTGTTGCAAGCTTGACTATGTGGGATGCGGTATCTAGTCAAAATACGCTAACTGTTATGACTGTAGCAGCATGTATCTTCGTACCAATTATTTTGTTGTACACCACTTGGTGTTACTACAAAATGTGGGGCGTTATCACCAACAAGCACATTAAAGATAATTCACACAGCCTTTACTAAGGCTGTGTCTAAGGAGAATAAATTATGTGGTACTTTGCATGGATTCTCGGTATTCTGATGGCATGCTTTGCAGGTGTCTTGAGTGCCCTGTATATTGAATCTCATCAAGACCTTGACGAGGAATAAATAGATGACAGACACTGCAGTGAACGCTGAAACAACAGTTCAAAAACCTAACAAAATTGCGATGGTTATTTCATGTTTATTGGCATTCCCGCTCGCAGCTGTACTACTTCTACATCCAGCAGCAATGCTGGATGCCAACGGTGAATACAGCCACCGCGCCATGATGTTTATTATGATTGGTATTTCTGGTGGCTTTGTTCATGGCGTTGGTTTCATTCCACGCTTCTGGTTTTGGAAATGGCTCTTTAGCCCGTTTGTGGCATGGCCATTGATGATTTGGGGTTATTACACTTGGTTCTTTAGTTAATTAAGTGAACATCCTTTAAAAAGAGCGTAAAATGCGCTCTTTTTATTTATTGAATGTCTGCTATGTTTCAGCATAAAAAAAGCTAAACCATTTGGTTTAGCTTTTTTTAAACTCAAAATAAAATCTTAGATCAGACCGTTATTTTGGTTCAATAGGTGCAAACGGTGCAACCACATCAGCATTTTGTGCACGATGACGCATAAAATGATCCATTAACACAATCGCAAGCATTGCTTCTGCAATTGGTGTTGCGCGCACGCCCACGCAAGGGTCATGGCGACCTTTAGTCAATACGTCTGTGTCTTCACGGTTTAGGTTAATGGTTTTACCTGGTGTGGTAATACTCGCCGTTGGTTTTAAGGCTATTGCAACACGGATATCCTGCCCGCTTGAAATCCCACCCAAAATACCACCTGCATGGTTTGCCAAAAAACCATCCGTTGTGAGCTCATCACGAGTTTCATGTCCAAACTGTTCTGCCACGGCAAAACCATCACCAATTTCTACACCTTTCACAGCGTTGATTGACATCATGGCATGTGCAATATCGGCATCTAAACGGTCAAAAACAGGTTCACCCCAACCCACAGGTACTTTTTCTGCCACAATTTCAAGCTTCGCACCGCAGCTTGTGCCTTGCTCACGCAAAGATGTTACTAAAGCTTCAAAACGTGGCACAGCATCTACATCACCACAGAAGAATGGATTATTGGGTACTTCATTCCAATCCAGTTTTTCAGCTTTTTCTGTACCAATTTGCGTTACATGACCACGAATCACAATACCAAATTTTTCAAACAGGTATTTTTTAGCAATTGCTCCCGCAGCAACGCGCATAGCTGTTTCACGCGCACTAGAGCGACCACCACCGCGATAATCACGGAAACCGTACTTTTGGGTATAGGTATAGTCTGCATGTCCAGGGCGGAACGTTTGCGCAATGTTGCCATAATCTTTAGATTTCTGGTCAGTATTACGAATTAATAAACCAATCGACGTTCCCGTAGTTTTACCTTCAAACACGCCTGAAATAATTTCTACTTCATCGGGTTCTTTACGTTGTGTCGCAAATTTAGATGTACCAGGTTTACGGCGGTCTAAATCTTTTTGCAAATCTTCAGCAGACAGTTCAATGCCTGGTGGCACGCCATCTACAATGGCCATAAGCCCTACGCCATGAGATTCGCCACAAGTCGTTACACGGAAGAGTTGCCCAATACTATTGCCTGCCATGTCCAACGACTCCTTATGCTTGAACAGATTGAATAAATAAATCGCGGTACTGACGACATTGTGCTGCAGTCAGTGCAAAAATGCCTGATCCACCTTTTTGGAATTTAAGCCAATGTAAATCGACCGTATTGAAGTTTTGCTTCATTGCCCATTCAGAATTACCCACCTCAATCACAATCAGACCATCTTCAGTGAGGTAATCTGCAGCCTGCGCCAGCATTTTGCGCACTAAATCTAAGCCATCTTGCCCTGCTGCCAATGCCAACTCAGGTTCATGGTGAAATTCTTCAGGTAAATCTGCCATATCTTCGGCATCAACATACGGTGGGTTAGATACGATTAAATCGTACTGATTTTCTGCTGGAATTTTGGCAAATAAGTCCGATTCCAATAAAGCAATCTGATACTGCTTGTTGTGATGCTCAGTATTGATTTGAGCAACTTCCAAGGCTTCTTTAGAAATATCGGTTGCATCCACTTCTGAGTCTGGAAATGCATAAGCCAATGCAATCGCAATACACCCTGAACCCGTACACATATCTAAAATACGTTGTGGTGTTTTTGGTGCAGAATTAGCAGGTAAATTATTATCTGCTTCACGCATTTGACCATTTTCATCTAGACAATATGGCGCAAAACGATTTTCAATTAGTTCTGCAATAGGTGAACGTGGAATCAAAACACGCTCATCTACATAAAATGGTTTATTAAAGAAATAAGCCAAATTCAACAAATATGAAGTAGGTACTTTTTCGTTAATACGGCGTTCAAGCAGACTTAAAAACTCAGCCACTTCGCTTGGTAAAAGTTTGGCATCTAAAATTTCTGGGTCTGCATTCCAGTCTAAAGACATGGTTTGCAATACCAATGCAGAGCTTTCTGCAAAATAATCTTCTGTACCTTGACCTAAATGTGCATCGTATTGACGTAATGCTGTAACCCCAAAACGGATAAAATCACGAATAGTGCTTAGGTTTTCAGCAGCTTCCTGCAAATGTTCAGGGCTAATTGTCGGTCGATCCACTTAAGGCGCTCCAAGGTCTAATTTTAAAACGCTTTATAATACCCTGTTTTACTCGGTTTTATAATGTTTAAGCGCATTTCAGACAATTATTTTAAGCTGCAACTTGGCTATTTAATGCCTACAAATTGACCTTGATAATAATCCGCACGTTCTACTGTCTGTGCCAATACACATTGGCGACGTTGCATTTCTGCAAAATTGGTTTTGCCCGATAAATGGCAACGCTGTTTCACACGATTTTCCCAAAGTTGATGCTGTTGTTGAATATTTTGAGCATTGCCTGCGCTACGCTTCACGTAGGCTTTATAATGTTTTTTCAATCGTTTAACTTGAGCTTTCTGCTCTTTGTGAATACATTTTTGTGATTTATCAATGCTCCCATAAGTATTATTCATACATTGTATATAGGCCTGTGAAAAACCATTGGCCCAGACTTGGCTTGTACCTAAAGCCAGCATCCCCATTAATGTAACTGCCCAAACTTTCATGTTTTCCCCTGAGCGCCTTTTGATGCATGCGCGGTGATTCTTCAATATTTTATAATTTTGCGAAACGTAAATTGCTGTATTGATGCTACAAGATTCAGGCTCAAAATCCTATAGTCAACGCCCAGCTTTTATTGCCCAGTCAATGATATATACAGAAAAATCATTGAAAAATGTGACGTCATCCCAATAATTGAATTACTCATTTTATAGATGAATCGTTCAGCCTTATGAGCTACAAACACAATAATTTAATGGCCATGCGCCAAAGCTACTGGAATGACAACCATTCAGATGCGGTATTGATTGAAAAACAATTTTTTCAGCAAATCCTGATTGAAAACGGCATTTTTGAAAATGCGTCTATGGATGATGCCAAATATCTGTTTTTTTGCCTGCCTAGCGTGATTATTGTAAAAGGTTATGCACACGGTTTTTTACATGAATCGGTCAAAACCATGATTCTCAAATTCATTCAGGACAATAAAACCCTGTTAATGAAAAAAGCTGAAACCAAAGTACAATATCGCATGTAAAAAATTCATTTCGATGCTTTATTCTATTTTCCATGCGTTTTATAGGTTTTTTTTTGATAGGAAACTCGACGTTCAGCAAGTTGAACTTTTTTAATACGTTAAGACACGGTAATATCCGTTACAATCTAATTTTCCTGCGAATTGCTGATTTAAGGATTGATTTTAATGTCAGATCAGAACGATAAGCTTAAACAACTCAAGACTTCCTCTATGGATCGACGCTTATCCATCGCAAAAGCATCCTTACTGGCGGGAACACGCTGGGCAGCTTCCAATGCCACTTCCATGTTTTCTAGCGAAGAAGAAAAAGAACGTAAACGCAAAAAAGCCATGAAAGAGCAAGCCGACTATTTGGTGGCGGAAATTGGAAAATTAAAAGGTTCAATCGTGAAGATTGGCCAAATGATGGCGCTGTATGGCGAACACTTTTTACCTGAAGAAATCACACAAGCACTCAACACACTGAATAACCAAACTGTTGCTTTGGCATGGCCTGCAATTAAACAGCAATTACAAGCACAATTGGGTGCAAAACTAGATGATCTGACTATTGATCACGAACCCTTAGGCACAGCCTCTTTAGCGCAAGTACACCGTGCTACACGCAAGTCTGATGGTTTAGAATTGGTGCTAAAAATTCAATACCCAGGCGTTGCAGATGCAATAGACTCAGACATGAGTCTATTCAAAAACATGCTCAAATTAACCCGCATGGTTCCTCAAACCCGCGAATTTGATCAGTGGTTTGATGAAGTGCGTGAGATGATGCACCGTGAGGTGAATTATCAAATTGAAGCAGACACCACTCGTCGCTTTGCAGCACGTTTAAAAGATGATCCACGTTATATCGTGCCGCAAATTGTAGATGAGTATTGCAGTGATCAAGTGCTGTGCATGACTTTTGAACGTGGTGTGCCAATTAACAGCCCTGTGATGCTTTCCCTGCCACAAGAACGCCGTAATCTATTGGGCGAAGCTTCTTTAGAAATTGCGGTGCGTGAAGTGTTTGAATGGGGCGAAATGCAAACCGACCCGAACTTTGGCAACTACTTGGTGCGTTTGGGTAATGGTGAAGATATTCACGATAAAATTGTACTATTGGACTTCGGTGCTATCCGTCAATTTGACCAGCACTTGCTGACTGTGGCACGTAATCTGATTAAAGCAGGTTATTACCATGACCCACAAATGATGGTGAATGCTATGACAGGTTACGAGTTTTTTGACAGTATTCCTGAAAGTATTAAACCCGATATGGCCAAAGTATTTTTACTGGCCACAGAAGCCTTTAGTCACCTAGACAATAACCGTGACTTACCTGCTGGCGTAATGGATGAACACTCTCGCTATGACTGGAAAAAAAGTCAGTTACATAGCCGAGTCATGCAACAGGCATCTAAGTCTATGGCTTCACGTTACTTTAGTGTACCGCCTAAAGAATTTATGTTTATTAGCCGTAAATTCATTGGTGCCTATACATTTATGACTGTGATTGATGCAAAAACCAATGTACGCAAGATGATTCAAAAGTTTATTTAAGTGAAAAAATTTTCTGCATTCATCACAACTTGAATCATCTAACTGGATTAAATGACCTAAACGGCAGACTGGCATTTCGCTTAATTGTCATTTAGGTCAATTTTTTTGAAATTAATATTTTTCAAAAAGAAAAATAATTGTGCAATATCATTTAATTAATGCCACTTGCTGTTTAGTTTTTACCGTTTATCTTTGACAATTCTGCATGTCAGCAATGACATAGTTTTTTTATACGCTGCATGTCAGCATAAAAAAGCACTTTCTATGCAGGACAGCATAATCATGAGTCAAATGATCAATAAAGCCCAAGGATTCGGCTTAGCACTACTCACAAAAATGGCATCGAGTGACCGACTGGATCAACTCAAATTGCGCAAATGGGTCGAAAAGTCACTTTATCATTCTGCAAAAGCAGGATTTAAAACACTGGAAAGCACTCAAAAAACATTTAAACGTACCCAAAGCGTGCCACAGCAACGGTTGAAGCAGCAGTCGAAAGATTTATTTGATTTATCACTGAATGAAGAACAACAAATGCTGGTCGATGCGATGCAGCAATTTGCAACAGAGGTGATCTATCCTTTGGCTTATGAAGCAGACCTTCATGCGCAATTCCCACAACAACTTTGGCAATACAGCACAGATTTAGGCTTAAATAGCTACGCCCTACCCGAAGCCTTAGGCGGAGTGGCAACTGAGCAAAATATTGTCAGTCATCTTTTAATTGCAGAACAATTGGCGCGAGGCGATTTTAGTTTAACTGCAGGACTGCTTTCGACTTTTAGTGTAATCAATGCCATCACCCGTTGGGGTTCAGAAGCGGTTCAAAATCTTTATTTAACAGCCTTTGCTGAAGCAGAGTCTAGCGGGCTGACAATACAAGCTACATTTGCAGTGCAGGAAAATACTGCTGCTTTTAATCCGTATCAATTAAAAACCAAAGCAACCTTACAAAATGGACAGTACCTAATCACAGGTGAAAAAACGCTGGTGATTTTAGCCAAAACTGCCGATTTATTTTTAGTTAGTGCCGAGCTTGATAACAAGCCCGAAGTCTTTATCGTTCAGCGTGATGCAAGCATAAAACTGAAAGAATCACCTGCTATGGGGCTAAAAGCCTCTGAAACAGTCACTTTGAGTTTTAATCAAACCCCTGCAGAACGCTTAGGTACAGATGATTTTGACTATAGCGCCTTTTTAGATTTAGGCAATCTCATGTGGTGCGCCATGGCCTTAGGTTGCTGTGAAGCAGTTAAAAGTTATTGCATTGGCTATGCCAATGAACGCACTGCATTTGGCGAGCCAATTTCACATCGTCAAAGTGTGGCATTTATGATTGCCGACATGGCCATTGAAATTGAAGCTATGCGCATGTTGTTGCTGAATGCCGCAAGTCTTGCAGAATCAGGACAAAATTTTCATCGTGCAGCGTATTTAGCCCGACTGCTATGTGCAGAAAAATCCATGCAAATTGCCACCAATGGCGTACAAATTTTAGGTGGTCATGGCTTTACCAAAGAACACCCTGTAGAACGCTGGTATCGTGATTTACGTGCAACGGCAATTATGCATTCTGGTTTACATGCTTAATGCTGAATTCAATCAAAAATAAAGCCAAAAAATATAAGGAATACAGGCATGAATTTACAAAACCCGAAAAAATTTAAAATGCTGATTGATCAGGCACATGAAGTTGCACTCAATGTCTTGCGCCCTATTTCTAGAAAATACGATAAAGCTGAACATGCTTACCCAAAAGAACTGGATATGCTCGCTGCCTTAGTCGATGGCATGAACCAAGCGGGAGATGGCATGAATGCAGGTGCTGCAGTCAATAAACGTGGCGATACATCTACAGGCAATAAAAATGGCGTAAATATGTCTACAGCCCTCAGTATTGTAGAAATGTGTTATGGCGATACAGGTTTATTACTCAGTATGCCACGCCAAGGTTTAGGTAACTCCGCCATTGCAGCGGTTGCCAATGAAGAACAATTGCAACGCTTTCATGGGGTTTGGGCTGCTATGGCCATTACTGAACCCAACTGTGGCTCAGACTCTGCGGCCATACGAACCACAGCCCGCAAAGATGGCGATGCATATATTTTAAATGGTGAAAAAATATTTGTAACCTCTGGCGATCGTGCAGATGCAGTAGTGGTTTGGGCAACTTTAGATAAACAACTTGGACGTGCTGCGATTAAATCATTTGTGGTACCTAAAGGCACACCAGGCATGACGGTAGAACGTTTGGAGCATAAATTAGGGATCAAAGCGTCAGACACCGCCAGTATTCGCTTTGAAGATTGTCGCGTGCCTGCTAGCAATCTTTTGGGTAATGCAGAAATTGATGTTGCGAAAGGTTTTGCAGGGGTAATGGAAACTTTTGACAATACCCGCCCTTTGGTTGCAGCCATGGCTGTGGGTTGTGCCAAAGCCGCATTGGAGCGTATTCAAAAAATTTTCAAAGACCACCTAGATGAACACTATGCCACCCCATATTTACAGTGCTCACATATCGCTGCACAAATTTATAAAATGGAAGCAGAATGGGAAGCTGCACGTTTACTGATGCTCAAAGCCGCATGGATGGCAGACAATAAACAGCCTAATTCACGTGAAGCCTCCATTGCCAAAGCCAAAGCAGGCCGAATTTGTAATGACATTACTTTAAGATGTGTCGAATTGGCGGCTGCGGTAGGCTATAACGAAGATGAATTATTGGAAAAATGGGCACGTGACTCCAAAATTTTAGATATTTTTGAAGGCACGCAACAGATTCAGCAACTGATTATTGCCCGACGTGAATTAGGAAAAAGCTCAAGCGAATTGAAATAATTTTACCCATTCAGACATATAACTTTATGCAATAAAAGACAGAATTTATTCAAACATCTTGGTAAATTTCTGTCTTTTACCCTATCACGTTTTCTTATCTCAACATATTATTGAGGTAATTTTTGCTATTAAAGCAGAAAGTTTAACGGCTTAACCAACGATCAATTACCGCAAATTTCTTAAAAATACGTGCACGACGCTTAGGTTGAATATTGGCTTTGTTTAAGTCGCCCTGATAATGCTCAAACACACGCTGATCCATAATTTTAAACCACAGTGGTGGAATCAGTGCAGGCAGCAACATGCTGGCATATCCACTTGGTAATTCAGGCGCTTCATCAAAATGGCGCAGTGCCTGAAATGGCCGGGTCGGATACGCATGATGGTCAGAATGACGTTGTAATTGATATAAAAATAAATTAGTCACAATATTGTTATTGTTCCAGCTGTGTTCGGGCATGGTTCGTTCATATTTACCCTGCGCATCTTTTTGTCTGAGCAAGCCATAATGTTCAATATAATTAATCAGCTCAAATAGACTGATGCCATAAAAAGCCTGAGTGGCTAAATACGGTAAAATTCCTGTACCAAAACGTGCCAGCAATACACTATGAAAAGCAGCACTTATCCCCCAGCCTTGTAACAACTCATTCTCTTTAGACCAAAATTGTTTGCCCTTACGCTTTAAACGCTGGATTTCAATTTGAATGGCAGATTGAAACGAGCCTTTCACTGTACGTGGCCAAAACTCATAAAATGTTTCACCCATACGTGAAGATGCAGGGTCTTCAGGCGTTGCTGCACGTTTATGATGACCGTAAGGATGTTCTACCCGAAAATGATTATAGCCTGTTGGTGCTAAGGCCAAATGTGACAGCAAATGATCTATTTTTGAAGATTTATGACTGAGTTCATGTGCGGTATTTACAGCAATACCGTTCACCATGCCCATAGAAATACCCAATAAAACTTTATCAAGTAATGAAGTTTGTGGGCGTCCAACCAAATAAGCAGCATAGATATTGGTGGCATATTGCAACGGAATAAAACTTTTCACCAAACGTGAATAATACGGGTCTTGTTCAAGTCGCTTTACATCTTCATTGCTTGGATTATTCGCATCTTGACCTATTAAGGTATCAATGGTTGGAATAATGACATGTAATAATAATGGCCCACCCAACGCAAATACTTTTTTGGCAGGCTTAGGTGCAAATTGGTATCCCGCTAAAATTCCCATACCCAACACAGGTAAAAATGGGCTGATCAACCACAAATAACGCTTCTTATCGAGTTGAGTAACGCTCTTATAAGGAACATCCTGTTCCATTTTTTCCATTAAATGAAGTGGTGCGTTCATTTTCTTAGCTTCCTTCTACGCTCATCTGTCTATATAGTTGAATATCAATACAAGAATGAACAGTTGCAGACGTCCAAAAAAACTATGCAAAAGTCTTTGGCGCAAAATGCGCAATATTGTCCCGAAATCACAGGTTTTTAATTTTACGTTTGTTTATGCTTAAAATATGGATGCTTTAAGTAAGATTTTTGAAGATATACATTTACACCAGTCTGCGTATATCTATTTGAATCCGCATGGAAATTGGTCATTTCAATATCATGATCAGGGTGCCATGCTGGCTTATGTGGTGCTACAAGGGACACTGCATGTGCACTTGTCTGAAAAAACCCAATTACAAGTAGATGCAGGTGATATTGTGCTGATTCCTTCGGGTTGTAGTCATTATGCATGTGCGCAAGCCAATACACACTGGACTGAACATTTTGATATTTCAGACTTATTCCAACTTAAATCACAGCAGTCTGTTCAGTTCGGAACGGTTCATCACGAACAAGCTGAAGATGCATTTATATTGGTAATCCAGTGCCACATGGATACCACGATGGCAAAACCACTTTTAAATGCCCTACCCGAATATCTACATATTCCACATATTATGTGCAGCACAGCACCTGAATGGTTGCAAATTGGCTTACAGTTTTTAGCAGTAGAAAGTCATCAAATCCGACCTGGCCGTGACAAAATACTCGATCACTTGGTGAGTATTTTACTTATAGAATGTGTGCGGGATTATATTGCCCAGTTAGATGACTCCAATAACTGGCTTGGTGCTTTGGCACATCCCGAACTTTCCAATGCCTTAGCGGCTATTCACGGCCAACCCGAACAGGCTTGGACTGTGGAAAGCCTAGCAGAACAATGCTGTATGTCCCGCTCTAAATTTGCCAACTTATTTAATCAGTTAATTGGCGAGCCACCTTTGGCCTACTTACAACAACATCGTCTGCGTTTGGCATCAAATTATTTGCAGCAAGGCCAACTGTCGATACAACAAATAGCACATCGTGTGGGTTATTCTTCAGAAACCGCATTTAGCCAGACATTTAAAAAGCAGTTTGAACTGACGCCTAGCCAATATCGACAGCAATTTCAAACCACTCTATAAATAATTATGCGAATAACTTAGTGATCCAAAATTGCCAAAATTGCTTGGGCTGGGTCTTCGCTATTGTCTGACAGCAATTGTTTATGCATGGTCATGTGCTGCATGGCTTGAATCTGTGCAGCTTCAATATTCATTAGCTTTTCAATTTCAGAAGCCAAGCGTTCAGGCGTTGCATCATCCTGAATTAATTCCTGAATGACCTTTTTACCTGCAATAATATTCGGTAATGAATAATACGGAATTTGGACCAACAATTTTGCAATCCAGTAGGTAATACGGTTGAGCTTATAAAAAGTCACCATAGGACGGTGCAGCAACATCGCTTCCAAAGTCGCCGTTCCCGAAGCCAGTGCAATAATATTGGATGCATTCATGACCTGACGTCCAATTTTTGACTCCGTACCACGATTTTCCATAATCTTGATTTTGGCTTGTAATACTAGCGGATAAGACTGCAACAGATTTTCAATTTGTTGTTTGCGTGCGTCATTAATGGCAGGAATCAAAAAAATATACTGTGGATGTTTTTGGCTTAAAATTTGAGCTGCATCTAACACCAAAGGTCCTAAACGTTCAATTTCACCACGTCTACTACCTGGCAATAAGGCAATATGTGCCTGAGTGTCATCTAAACCCAATTCCTGCTTCGCTGCTGTAATTGGATTATCTAGACTTAACTGGCTCGCAAGTGGATGCCCAACAAAAGCAGCAGGCACATTCCATTTTTTAAAAAAGGCTTTTTCAAATGGAAATAGACACAACACCAAATCTATACTGGCTTTTATGCCATGTACCCGACCTTGACGCCATGCCCACACCGAAGGACTAACGTATTGTACCGTTTTAATGGGTAGGTTTTTTTGTTTTAAACTTTTAGAAAGACGTAAATTAAAATCGGGGGCATCGACACCTACAAAAACATCGACTGGGTTGTTACTCCATTGTTCGACTAGACCATCGCGCACCGCAAATAGTTTTTTTAGGTCTTTGAGTACTTCAACTATGCCCATCACCGATAAAGTATCCATCGGATAATAGCTTTTAAAGCCTTCTGCAATCATTTGAGGCCCACCAATGCCTTCAAACTCTGCATCAATGCCTTGCTCACGAAAACGTCGCATAAGTTGTGCACCCAAAGTATCTCCCGATACTTCTCCCACAACGATACCAATTTTAAGTTTCCGATTTTGCAAAGGTTTTTCCTCTAAATTTTAATTTATATCACTTAGGGCATTTTAGCATAGCCACTGTATTTTGTAAGAAATAGAAATTTTAGATGACTATTTTCCTGAAACAGCCAAATTCACTATATCTGTTTTAAGAATAAGTAAATCATTAATCAAGACAACAGCTTATTTGCAAAAGTCATACTATATCCACGTTTTTTATGTTCGGCAGCTTTTCATGGTTGGTCCTATTGAGTTTATTTTAGCGGGTGTATTGGTTGGCTTCTGCGTTGGTGTCACTGGCGTTGGAGGTGGTTCACTCATGACTCCTATTCTGATCAGCCTGTTTAAAATTGAACCGCACATTGCCATTGGGACAGACCTACTTTATGCCGCGATTTCAAAATTTTGTGGTTCTTTGGTGCATGCAAAAAAAATGAATATCGTCTGGCCTATTGTAATTTGGCTTGCTGTAGGCAGTATTCCAGCATCTTTTGCCACACATTGGGTATTGGAAAATTACTTAAGCCAATCTACTCATTATAAAATGGTGCTGACCGTTGTTCTTGGCTTTATGTTGACTTTAACAGGCATCTCAATAGTATTCCGTAGCCAAATCGAAACTTTTTTTAATAAATACAGAAAACAAGAATTACCTGACATGACTCAGGATTTAGAAAAAGTCAAACTTCAGGCTGCAGATAAGCGCGCACTGATTGTGATTATGGGCATTGTACTTGGGGTATTTGTCACACTTTCCTCAGTCGGTGCTGGTGCTTTTGGCATTATGGCTTTGGTGTTGATGTTTCCAAACCTACCAATGATTCGTATTATCGGCTCAGATGTCGTGCATGCAGTACTGCTAACCTTAGTTGCAGGCCTAGGACACATGAGTTCAGGCAATGTCGATTTCAATTTATTGATTTGGTTGCTGGTCGGTTCAATTCCAGCCATTGTGGTTGGTACTTTGCTCAGTTCCCGTTTACCTGAAAAAGTTATTCGTAAAGTTTTAGGAATTACCCTATTTGTGATTGGGATTAACTTTATGGTCAATCCTGTCAAATCTAAGCCTGTAAGTACACCTGAAACAGCAGCTGTGATTTCTGAAGCACAATCCAAGCAATAATTAACAAACTAAGTTTGAATATGCTTTTACTAAAATGGGCAGTTTAATTTATCTGCCCGATTCATCACTTATTTTTTAAAGAAGTATTCATCTTTTTATAACAAAATACAGTGAAATTCATGTTATATTCAGACTATTAAACAATCTTTTGTATGATCAAACCAGTGACGGCAATGAATACTTTACAGTCTAATCCTCTTACACAATCAGACATCGATGACGTGAATATTAAAAGTATTCAGCCACTCGTGACTCCTGCAGAATTAAAAACTGAGTTACCTTTGACTGAAACTGCTTATCAAACCGTTCTTCATGGTCGTGAAACTATCCGCAATATTTTAGATGGTAAAGACAAGCGTCTATTTGTGGTCATTGGCCCATGTTCTATTCACGATCCTGTTGCTGCACACGAATATGCAGATCGTTTGAAAGTTTTAAGCGAAAAAGTAAAAGACTCTCTTTACATTGTCATGCGTGTCTATTTTGAAAAACCACGTACTACTGTGGGCTGGAAAGGCTTAATTAACGATCCAGACATGAATGACTCTTTCAATATTGAAAAAGGCTTACGTCTTGGTCGTAAACTTTTACTTGAGCTAAATGAAAAAGGCTTACCATGTGCAACCGAAGCACTTGATCCAAACTCACCACAGTATTATCAAGATTTAATTTCTTGGTCTGCAATTGGTGCACGTACCACAGAAAGCCAAACACACCGTGAAATGTCTTCAGGTCTTTCATCTCCTGTTGGTTTTAAAAATGGTACAGATGGCGGTTTAACAGTTGCAACCAACGCTATGCAATCGGTAAAACATGGTCATAGCTTCTTAGGCCTGAATGATCAAGGTCAAGTTTCTGTAATTCGTACCAGCGGCAACCAATATGCGCATGTGGTTTTACGAGGTGGCAATGGCAAACCTAACTACGATGCTGGCTCTGTTGCAGAAGCTGAAAATGCTTTAACTAAAGCCAAAGTTAGCACCAAAATCATGATTGACACCAGTCATGCCAACTCCAACAAAGACCCATTCTTACAACCGCTGGTATTAAAAAATATTACCGAGCAAATTGTTGATGGTAACAAGTCTATTGTAGGCATTATGGTCGAAAGTCACCTTAAAGGTGGTCGTCAAGATATTCCTGCAAACTTATGCGATTTAGAGTATGGTAAATCTGTGACTGATGGTTGTATCGACTGGGAAACCACAGAAAAAGCATTACTTGAAATGCATGAAGCATTAAAAGACGTTTTAGCAAATCGTTAAGATTTAAAAAACGCCATCTTCATGATGGCGTTTCTATTTGTTGCATAGGAAATGACTCGCCATGAATGAACTTGAAACTCAACTTAGCCAAATTAAAAAATTCCAGTTTGTTCATGAACGCCTGTTTACTTCAGGTCAACTTACCGCAGACGAATTAAAACTGATTAAAGAGTACGGCATTGGCACAGTAATTAATTTGGCTGAAAGTGATGCCGAACACACCCTTCCCCATGAGGATAAAATTTGTCTAGATATTGGACTCAACTATATTCAGTTGCCAATTTCACTGGAAACACCATCTTCAGATCAGTGCTTATTGTTTTTAGATTTACTGGATCATTTACTGGAAAGCCAAATGGTCTGGGTTCACTGTAGCAACAATAATCACGCCAGTAGTTTGATGTATGTATATCGCCAATATTTTATGGATATGGATATTGCCACAGCACAAGACTTCTTACATGACATTTGGAAACCCAATGAAACGTGGACAGGTTTAATTCACGCAGTATCTTTACAGCTTCAAGGTCGTAAAGCCACTCAAGACTTACAGCAGGCTTTAGAATCTGCTGAAACTTGATTCGCCTCAGCAGATATCTTCATTTTTATTTAGTATGTGAAATTAGCACTGTTGCAGTTGCTAAAATACCTTCCTGACGTCCAGTAAAACCGAGTTTTTCGGTAGTTGTGGCTTTAATACTAATTTGTGTTACTTCCACATCCAACACATCGGCAATACTTTGGCGCATTTCCAAAGTGTGCGTAGCAAGTTTTGGACGCTCACAAGCCACCGTAATATCGGCATTATTCAGTTTATAACCACGGTCTAAAATCAGTTGGTACACATGTTTAAGCAGCTCTCGGCTATCTGCACCTTTATAATTCGGGTCTGTATCTGGAAAGTGCTGACCAATATCTCCTAAGGCCAATGCACCTAACAGCGCATCACACAGCGCATGCAACACCACATCACCATCTGAATGTGCTTTTAAACCTTGTGTATGCGGAATTTGAACACCTGCAAGCGTCACAAAATCCCCTGCTTCAAAGGCATGAACATCTAATCCTTGTCCAATTCGAATATGTGCAACCATGTTCAACTCCTGTAGAAATAAATCATTGAAATCTTGTATTCATACTTTCGATTTCGCTATAGTTAGACTAGCGCAACATAGTGAAAGTATAAGCGATCATGCTGTTGAAATCTGAAATTTATCTTATCAAAAACTTAGGCACACTGCTGCTATTTGGCTGTTTATATTCATCTTTCTCTTATGCTCAAGGGATTGATTGTTCTACTGCTGCCCAAACAAAGCTCAGCAAAGTGTGCAATGATGATTTTTCAGAATTACGTGAAAAATTAAATGATCAACATTTAACTGCATATTTGATGAGTGATGCGCCAATTCGCCTTATAGAAGACACTCAACAGTTGTGGATGCAACGCCTACAGCAATGTAAAAGTTTAAATTGTTATACCCAACAATTTGATGTACGTATCGATCAACTGAATTTTTTTACCTCTATGAATCAGAGCATGACCCAGCATTATTTAAAATATGAAAATGGTAAATTTGCTGCACAGCCTGTGCATTTACAGATTCATCAACTCAGTAAAAATAGCATTAAAATTGAAGGACTTGCTTATCGCAATCCGAACAATCGACTCGAATCGCAAAGTATTGCTTTTTTAGCCTACACCACACCTGAACAAAAAACAGAAATTACTGACAATGAACATGATTGCAGCTATCAATTTGACTATTCTAAAGCGATATTAAAAATACACACTCGCCAAAAAGGCTGTGAGCGCTTTGCAGGAATATACCGTTTATATGATTAAGTCTGTTTAAGCCTTTTCTATATTCAGATTAACCACCACAACACGAATGGTAAGCTTAAAGCTGCACACACTGTTTGTAGGCTAATGACCGTTGCCATCATCCGACTATCCCCACCCAAAACCTGTGTTAGAACATAAGCCGCAGATGCTGTCGGTAAAGCAAAAAACAAGACCAGTATTTGTGTTTCTAAAACAGGGAGTTTTAAGCCCCAACAAACAAGCCATGCCAAAGCAGGCATAAAGAGCAAACGACCAACGACATTTAACCCCAAAGGCATTAAGTCTCTCTGCAAACCATTAAACTGTAATGCTGCACCCACACACATCAGTCCCAACGGTAAACTGCATAAAGCAATTTGTCGAATAAAATGCTCTGCACCAACCCACAAACTCAGTCCTGATATATTAAATAAACCACCAACTATACAGCCTAAAATCAGTGGGTTTTTCATCAATGCATATAAAATTTGCTGTGGCTGTAAAGTCTTGGTATCACTCAAAGCAAGTACCGACAATACATTGACCAATGGAATGCAAAACACCAGAATAATTGCAAACAGTGCCATGCCCTGCGCTTGAAACAATGCTGCGACTAATGCTAAACCAATATAGGTATTGAAGCGCACCATGCTTTGCATATACACCCCAAAGCGTGCCGCAGGTGTCTTAAAATAATGCCGTAAAGCGTACAACAGAGAACTTGCCAATGTGACCACGATACCCACCACAAACATAATTTGTGCGATTGATTTCGCTTCAATGTGTGCTGTGGCAAGGTTTAAAAACAGCATGCTTGGAAATAAAATATAATAATTTAATTTCTCAGCACCTTTCCAGAATGGTTCATCCAGTACGTGAATACGCTTCAATGCATAGCCCAATGCAATTAAAGCAATTAAGGGGAACAGTGCAATAAAAATTAACTGGGTCATGATGTACTCGGTGTGCCACTGATCTGCTTAAATTTTATAGAGAACGTCTGTTAAGCTTCGGCTATTTCAGTAGTTTATAAGATGATGAAGAACTATATCCACTCCACCTTAATTTAGTTCAATATCAACGATGGGTATGAATTGACATCACAATGCCCATACTGGCAAGCATGGAAATCACAGCTGTACCACCATAGCTCATCAGCGGCAATGGGTCACCCGTAACAGGTAAAATACCACTCACCATCCCCGAGTTTAAAAATACAAAGAAAAAGAAAGTCAACCCAACTGTACCTGCATACAAACGGCCAAAGTTATGGAAACAGTTCATCCCTATCATTAAGCAGCGTAAAATAATGGCAGCAAACAAACTGAACAGTAAAAATACACCTATAAATCCAAATTCTTCGGCATAGGTCGACATAATAAAGTCAGTATGATGTTCAGGTAAGTAACCTAAGTGTGACTGGGTTCCTTCCAAATAGCCCTTGCCTGTAAAACCACCTGAGCCAATTGCAATTTTTGACTGAATAATATTCCAGCCTGCACCCAAGGCATCAGATTCAGGATCAAACAAGGTCAAGACTCTTTTCTTTTGGTATTCCTGTAAAAAGAACATCCAAAGCAAAGGTGCAGCAACAGCCAAAGCCCCAATTGCGCCTAGAATCAAACGCCACGACATTCCACTTAAAAATAAAGCAAATACACCTGGAATAATCAGGCCAATATTTAAATCAGGTTGTAAAGCAACAAGGACAAAAGGAATCATCATCAACACCAAGGCGACAATGATATGAATAAATTTAGGCGGAAAAGCACGACGAGAAAAATACCACGCCATCATTAAAGGCATAGCAAATTTCATAAACTCACTGGGCTGCATGCTGCCAATTCCGGGCAAGCTAATCCAGCGTTTTGCGCCCATACGGGTTTCACCAATGAGCAGAACAAGCCCCAGCATGACCACAGCAAACATATAAAAATACGGACTAGCCGCCTGATACACTTTCGGTGGAATTTGCGCAAGAATGATCATAGCCACAAAACCAATCCCAAAACTAGTGGCTTGGCGTAAAACCATCCCCATGTCTTGTGCTGTGGCACTATACACCACCATTAAACCTAGAATCGCATTTAGAATTAAAAAGCATAGCAGCCACGGATCTAAATGTAGTTTAGTCCAACGTGAGGAATCATTTTTAATGCTTCTACCATCACGTAATGAGTGACGTAAAAAACGATACTGCTGCGATGGATTCATACGGCTCAAAGGTTTTAAATAGACAGAACGGACAATTATAGAAGCAAAGCTGCACAGAGTGAATCATTAAACTATAATCGCTGAAATTTCCACTTTATCTTGTGGTTTTACAGGGCTTGTTGTTGTGCAGATAAAATTAAACGTGCAAGTTCCAAGTCATCAGGATAGGTGATTTTAATATTATCAGAACGCCCCTGTACGACATTGACTGCATACCCCATAGCTTCTAAAGCACTGGCTTCATCCGTAATAGTATGTTGTTGCTCCAAAGCAGATTCGATTGCACTTTTAAGCACACTTAGTTTTGCAATTTGAGGAGTTTGCGCCTGCCAAAGATAGTCGCGGCTGACTGTTTTTTCAATTTGAGGTGCATATGCAACGCGCTTTAAGGTATCTCGCACAGGAATAGCTAAAATTGCACTTTGATCTGTGTCTTGTGCAGTCTGATATAGCTGTTCTAGACAAACAGTCGTGACACAAGGTCGTGCTGCATCATGCACCAAGACCCAATCATCTGCATGTGCAATTTCAGCCAAATAACGTAATGCATTCAACACAGAGTCTACTCGCTCGGCGCCACCTAAGCAAAAATGTGCTTTTTCTCTTTGGGCCAAGTTTAGGTTTTGTGCTACATCATCTGCTTGACCTATAGCCAAAACATAGCCCGCCAACGGTAAATGATTTAAACGTGCAATACTATGTTCTAAGACAGTTTGATCTTGTATGGTTTGATATTGTTTTAATTCAGTTTTAGAAAAACGGCTACCTGAACCCGCTGCGGGAATAATCGCCCAAAGTTTAGGGTGTTGTGGCGGTTGCTGCGGGTTGTTGTGATTCATTGGTACGTAAATCTACAGTTGAATTGGGTTGAATATAAATGGGTTTATATTGTGTGCTAATGGTGCTCATTTGCACAAATGTTTCATGTGGCTTAATCAAGCCTAAATCTAAACGGGCATGCTCTTCTATGGCTTCTACCCCATTTTTTAAGTCATAGACTTCTGCTGCAAGTACACGATTGCGTTCTTTGAGATCTTGATTTAATTCTGTTTGTTGTTGGATTTTTTCTGTCAGTGCAGCATGGTCCTGGTAACCACCCTCACCAAACCAATATAAATATTGAAACCCTGCGATCAAAAAGATCGCAAGGCCCAACAATGCTTTACTCGCTTTGGAGTCAAATACATTTAACATGCACAATGTCGCTTAGTTCAAACCTTTGAATTCAGCTTTACCGCGATATGCAGCTTTGGTCAATTCTTCAATACGAAGTAATTGGTTGTATTTTGCTACACGGTCAGAACGGCATAATGAACCTGTTTTGATTTGACCCGCTGCAGTACCCACTGCAAGATCTGCAATTGTAGAGTCTTCAGTTTCGCCTGAACGGTGTGAAATAACAGTGGTATAACCATTTGCTTTAGCAAGATAAATAGCATCAAGCGTTTCAGTTAAAGTACCGATTTGATTGTATTTAATCAGAATAGAGTTAGCAACTTTCTCATTAATACCACGTTGTAAGATTTTTGGATTGGTCACAAATAGGTCGTCACCTACCAATTGAATCTTGTCACCCAAAATAGACGTCAAGTAAGACCAACCTTCCCAATCAGATTCATCCAAACCATCTTCAATTGAGATAATTGGATATTGGTTGACCAAACCTGCTAAATAGTCAGAAAATTCATTGCTTGAGAATGCTTTATTGCCTTCACCTGCAAGAATATATTGACCATTTTTGTAGAATTCTGAAGATGCACAGTCAAGCGCAAGCATCATATCAGAACCAGCTTTGTAACCCGTTTTCTCAATTGCTTCAAGAATAACAGTAATTGCTTCTTCGTTTGAACGTAAGTTCGGCGCGAAACCACCTTCATCACCTACTGCAGTATTCAAACCTTGTTTTTTCAATACAGATTTCAACGAATGGAATACTTCTGCACCTGCACGTAATGCTTCAGAGAATGAAGTGAAGCCTACTGGCTCAATCATAAACTCTTGGATATCTACGTTGTTGTCTGCATGAGAACCACCATTTAAGATGTTCATCATTGGTACAGGCATAGTCAAAATTGTTTGACCACGTAAATCTGCGATGTATTGGAAAAGAGGAATTTTCTTTTCGTCTGCAGCAGCACGTGCAGCAGCCAAAGATACTGCTAGTGTAGCGTTTGCACCTAGTTTTTCTTTGTTTTCAGTACCATCAAGCGCGATCATGGTGTTGTCGATGTCTTTTTGTTCAAACACAGACTTACCTACTAACGCATCACGGATTAGCGTGTTCACGTTGTTGACTGCAGTTTTAACACCTTTACCCAAGTAACGTGCTTGATCGCCATCACGAAGTTCTAGAGCTTCACGAGAACCAGTTGAAGCACCTGATGGTGCACATGCACGGCCAACTACGCCAGATGCTAAGATTACGTCTGCTTCGATGGTTGGGTTACCACGAGAGTCCAAAATTTCACGTGCACGAATGTCAACGATTTGGCTCATGAACAATTCCTCAGTTGATTAATAACAAGATGCTTTTGATCGCATCAATGAGTCTATAATTTAATATACGTCTAACTTAGTGTGTATCTAGCTTTTTGAAACCTTTAACCAAGGTATCCAATTCTTTGAGCTGTGCCAAGAACGGCTCAAGCTGTGAGAGACGCAAGGCACAAGGTCCATCACATTTTGCCTGCTCAGGATCAGGATGCGCTTCTAGGAATAAACCAGCCAAGCCTGTTGCCATGCCTGCACGTGCCAAAGTGGTAATTTGTGCACGGCGACCACCTGCTGAATCTGCGCGACCACCAGGGGTTTGCAAGGCATGGGTTACATCAAAGAACACAGGAACATTCATTTCTTTCATGATGTCAAAGCCAAGCATATCTACAACCAAGTTGTTGTAACCAAATGCTGAGCCACGCTCACAAAGAATGAGTTTGTCATTCCCTGCTTCCAAACACTTATGCAAAATATGACGCATTTCGTGTGGCGCAAGGAATTGTGCTTTTTTAATGTTGATAATGGCTTGAGTTTTCGCCATCGCTTCAACCAAATCGGTCTGGCGACTTAAAAATGCAGGAAGTTGAATAATGTCAGCTACTTCTGCCACAGGTGCAGCCTGATATGGCTCATGCACATCGGTGATAATTGGCACATTAAAATGCTTTTTAATGTCAGCCAGCCATTCAATGCCTTTTTCCAAGCCTGGGCCACGAAACGAGTTCAGGCTTGAGCGGTTGGCTTTATCAAAACTGGCTTTGAACACATACGGGATATCTAAGCGTTTGCAAATATCCACATAGGTTTCAGCAATTTCAAAAGCAAGGTCTTTGGACTCAAGGACATTCATGCCGCCAAACAATACAAATGGCAAATGGTTCGCCATTTGTATATCACCTAAACGGACAATTTCCTGTGGTTTTAATAGTGACATTTAAACTTCCTAGTCTATTCCTAAAGCCATCTTATTTGTTTTTTTGATGCTGTTGCTTCGCTGCACCAATAAAGCCTGCAAACAATGGGTGTCCATCACGTGGCGAACTGGTAAATTCCGGGTGGAATTGTACCGCAATAAACCATGGGTGTTGCGGAATTTCCACAGTTTCAACCAAGTGCTGAATTGGTGAATAACCCGAAATTTTTAGACCTGCTTCTTCAAGCACTGGAATATAACGGTTATTCATCTCATAACGGTGGCGGTGACGCTCAACAATTTCATTAGAACCGTACACTTGTGCAGTCTTTGTGCCTTCTACCAATTCAGATTTTTGTGCACCTAAACGCATTGTGCCGCCTAAATCAGAATCAACAGAACGCTGTTGTACTTCGCCGCGCTCATCTAACCATTCAGTAATCAAACCAATGAGTGGTGACTTGGTTGAACGGTTAAATTCTGTTGAGCTTGCATCGGTAATACCGGCCACGTTACGTGCATATTCAATCACAGCCAACTGCATACCTAAACAGATACCCAAGAAAGGTACACCGTTTTCACGTGCATACTGGATTGCCTGCATTTTACCTTCAGTACCACGCTCACCAAAGCCGCCTGGTACTAAAATCGCATCTGCATCTTTCAGTACAGTGCGTACATCTTGGCTTTCTAGTTCTTCAGCATTAACGTAGTCAATTTCAACTTTGACACGGTTTTGAATACCCGCATGCAGCAATGCTTCGTTTACAGATTTGTAAGCATCTGGCAGTTCAACATATTTACCCACCATCGCCACACGAACGCTGTACTCTGGGTTCAATAATGCTTCAACTACGTTGTCCCAATCAGATAAATCTGCTTCAGGAAGATCATTGAAACCAAAACGCTCACAAATTAAATCATCAACGTCTTGCTCATAGAAAGTACGTGGAATTTGATAAATGGTTTTGGCATCTTTACACACCACCACCGCACGTGCTTCCACATTCGTAAACAGTGCAATTTTACGGGTCGTGTCAGCATCGACATCATGTTCTGTACGACAGATCAGAATGTCTGGTTGAATACCAATAGACAATAATTCTTTAACAGAGTGCTGAGTTGGCTTGGTTTTCAACTCTGCAGCAGATTTGATATATGGCAATAATGTCAAGTGCATTAGCATAGTGCGCTTATGACCTAATTCTACCATAAGTTGACGTACAGATTCCATGAATGGGAGAGATTCAATGTCACCTACTGTACCGCCAATTTCTACGATTGCGACATCGTAGCCTTCGCCTGCGCGAAGTACACGTTCTTTAATGTTGTCGGTAATATGCGGAATTACCTGAACTGTGCCGCCCAAGTAATCACCACGACGTTCTTTGTTTAAAACGTCTTGGTAAACACGACCTGAAGTAAAGTTATTTAACTTGGTCATTTTCGCACGACGCAAGAAACGTTCGTAATAACCCAAATCTAAGTCAGTTTCAGCACCATCCTCTGTGACAAAAACTTCACCATGTTGGAAAGGACTCATTGTCCCTGGATCGACATTAATGTATGGATCCATTTTGACCATGGTTACTTTCAAACCACGGGCTTCTAAAAGTGCAGCAACTGAAGCAGCTGAAATACCTTTACCTAGTGATGAAACTACACCACCAGTCACGAAAATAAAATGGGTCATTGGGTTTCTCGTACAATCGAGCCTAAATAGGCCTACAATGTTGCGCAATTTTACTTTACTCTGCACCAATAAAGCAAAGTCATTCCGCATCAATTCATAGAACAATAAACAATTGGTTATTCTATCAGCATTTCCAATAAAAAATTAGAACTTCTTGAGAGGATTTTCATCTGTCATTTTATTGCTATAATACGCTCGTCTATCCGATCTTTTATTTTGTGCGATTATGAATAAGAAACTTTTAATCTGTGGTGCAATTGCAACGGCGTTGTTGGTAACTGCATGTGTTAAAAAAGAACAGCCAAAGCAAGATGAGCAAGAGCAAGTTGAAGTTCAAACTGAACAAACCACTGAAACTGCTCAATTTGAACCACTAGAACCTGTAGAAAGCATTGAAGATGCTGAACCAGAAATGCCTGCACATGTAGAAGTAGAACGTACTGAAACAGCGAATACTACGACTGAAATTCGCCGTGAAACACCTGCACAACCTGCTGCCGCACCTGCTCCAAGAGCTGAAGCACCTGTTGCAGAAGACAAGCCAACTCAGGCACGTCCAAGCAATACATCTGGCACACAATCTGAAGATGATGCAGTTGCCGCTGCCATTGCTGCTGCAACCCCAGCACTTGAGAACTAAGACATATTCAAGTTTGAAAGTGTAGACTACAAATCAAGTCCATTTAAATTTTGAACTAAGTCCAATGTTAAAAACCCAGTACATCTTGTTGATGGCTGGGTTTTTTAATGGGTTGAATTACTGCGCTATATCAGATGATCAATGAATTGGGTTAGGTCGTGGCAATTCTGACTGTACTTTAAAATAATTAGCAATCAGACGTGACGCCCATGATTTGGTAAACCCAATACCTTCATAAAAACCACAATGGCTACCTTTACGGGTAGTCACCACCATAATATTTGGCATGTTTTGAATGGTTTCTTTATAAGGATCAAAGTTCTTAATATGACATACAGGATCATCTTCCGCATTTAAAACCATGAGTGGAATTTTGACATTCTCAAACACATAAATTGGATTAATTGCCTGCGTATAGCTGTCGTAATCTTCAAATCCTGCCAATTCAAAATAGGCTTTTTCAAACTCCGCCAAAGTGGTTGCACTTAAAACTTGCGACAAAGATTTCACATTTTGCCAAATGTGCTGATGCGGCTGAATAAAAAATTTGAGCAGCTTTTTGGTCATCACCTTACTGTAAAAAGGATGCACATGCTGAAAGCCTGACTCCGTGTTATATCCTGGGCAGAGTGCAAATGCCGCCTTAAACGGGGCTTGCTCCCCTTCTTCACCCAAGTAACGTACCAGCAAACCGGTGCCTGCCGATGAACCAACAGCATATAATTCTGATTGTGGAAATTGCTGCTGAATAAATTCGATTTGTTCACGCAAATCATGGGTTGAACCAAATAGATTAATTTGCGGTACAGGCATCGGTAAATTGCCATGCCCACGGCGTAGACATAAAGCAATCCGCCATTGGGTTTGTTGGTGTAAATCTCGCACCAATTCACGCATACTTTCTAAAGACCCAGTAATAGTATGCATCAACACAATTGTAGGTGTATCTACAGGCAGGTCATAACCGACCCAAGCCACTGCGGTGACACCACCATCCTGCATAGTTAGTTGATCGACCCGATCATACTGCTGGCGAATGGTTTTCTTTTTAATTAAATCAAAATATAAAAGATGCGCATGTGTGTTAGATAACCACGGCGTCGGACGGTATTTTTCTTTCAGTTGTGGCAATTTATCTAGCACCCGACGGATTTCTCCATGCGGGTGATAATACAAGGTAGGTAAGTCTGCGCCTGTAACTTGATCTAATACAGCTTGTGTAATTTGCGCTATTTTTTGTAATGTAGACATCATTTTACTCCCAAGCAATACATGTATTTTTAAGCATGTCCACCCGAAAACCGATTTCTAAAACAAACCACACTGCCATACACACGCATTATTTTACTTTTCGGCTGGCATAAAGGCCGCCATACGCTGTCCCATTTGTACAGCTAAAGCCTCTAAACCACTTTTCGGGCGAATCATTACTTCAAAATCCACAATTTGTCCTTGTGTATTAAACTGGATCATATCAATCCCTTTTAACTTCTTATCTCCCACATTGGCAGAAAATTCAAGTACAACATTGCAACCATCTTGTGAATAAAATTCACGGTGATAAGTAAAGTTTTCAAAGACCTGTATTACATTGGTCAAAATAAAAAATACAACTTGTTTGCCCGCATAAGGTTGATAGGCAACAGGAGAACGAAATACCACTTCATCTGCCAGTAGCTCACTTAAAATAGACATATCACGGTTTTGCAGCATTTCATGCCAACGCTGCACGGCTTGTTGTGTTGTTTCCAGACTCATTATGATTTCCTTATAAATTTGAATATTTCAATCTATAAAATAAAAATTTTGTTCCGAAGGAGCTGACGCTTTATACTGCCCCACTCCTAAAAAGAACCAAGCAAATATAAAGCGCTAAAATTGTCTAGATTGTTGCGGCCAATTCAGCACCCTGACGAATCGCACGTTTAGCATCCAACTCGCCTGCTTCTTTGGCGCCACCAATTAAATGCACGTTTTTACCTGCTGCTTGTAATTGCTCGTACATCGCAGTGTAAGACTCCTGCCCTGCACAAATCACCACATGATCTACTTCTAGCACAGTACTTTGACCATTCACGGTAACGTGTAAGCCCTGATCATCAATTAGGTCATAGCTTGCACCTGCAATCATATTCACGTTACGGTTTTTTAAACCTGTACGATGAATCCAGCCTGTGGTTTTGCCCAAGCCTGCACCCACTGACGATGCTTTACGTTGCAGCAAATAAATTTGACGCGGTGAAGCTTCTACATTAGCTTTTTTAAGTCCACCAACCTGCGCATAATTGGTATCAATCCCCCATTCATCATAGAATTTTTCAGGGTTTAAACTGCCACTTTCACCTTCATGGCTTAAATATTCCGCAGTATCAAAACCAATACCACCTGCACCAATAATTGCGACTCGTTGCCCTACAGGTTTACGCTCTTTCAGCACCTCAATATATGACAATACTTTAGGATGATCGATGCCTGGAATATCAAGCTGGCGTGGTGTTACCCCAGTTGCTACTACAATTTCATCAAATGAAGAATTTTCTAGTTGCTCAAAAGTCGCAGGATGATTCAGTTGCAATTTAATATTCGGTTGCAACTCGATTTGACGCTTGAAATAGCGCAAAGTTTCATAAAACTCTTCTTTGCCCGGAATGGTTTTGGCAATATTGAATTGTCCACCAATTTGGTTAGATGCTTCAAAAATGGTGACCTGATGACCTCGTTCTGCAGCATAGGTCGCAAAGCTTAAACCCGCAGGCCCAGCGCCAATCACCGCAATATTTTTAGTTTGAGTCGCTTCTTTAAAAATCAGTTCTGTTTCATGGCAAGCACGTGGATTAACCAAACATGAAGCAATTTTCATAGAGAAAATATGGTCTAAACAGGCTTGGTTACATCCAATACAAGTATTAATTTCATCACTACGTCCTTGCTCTGCTTTTTGTACAAAGAACGCATCGGCTAGCATTGGACGTGCCATAGACACCATATCGGCATGTCCTGCTGCCAATACGTATTCTGCCATTTCTGGGGTATTAATACGGTTTGAGGTAATTAAAGGTACTTTAACCAAGCCTTTTAATTTTTCTGTGACCCATGTAAAGGCTGCACGCGGTACTTTTGTGGCAATGGTTGGAATACGTGCTTCATGCCAGCCGATTCCTGTATTGATAATAGTCGCACCAGCCTCTTCAATCGCTTGTGCCAATTGCACCACTTCTTCAAAGCTTGAACCGCCTTCGACCAAGTCCAGCATTGACAAGCGGTAAATAATAATGAAATTTTCACCAACTTCAGCACGGGTACGTTTTACGATTTCAATTGGAAAACGGATGCGGTTTTCATAACTACCGCCCCATTCATCATCACGGTGGTTAGTACGTGCAGCAATAAATTCGTTAATTAAATACCCTTCCGAGCCCATGATTTCGACACCATCATAACCTGCGTATTGTGCCAATTTGGCACAGTTCACAAAGTCTGCAATGGTTTGCTGTACTTCTGCCGAAGTTAAAGCATGTGGTTTACTTGGGTTAATCGGCGCCTGAATTGCAGAAGGTGCAACAATATCAGGCTGATAAGAATAACGCCCTGTATGTAAAATCTGTAAGGCAATTTTGCCGCCTGCATCATGCACAGCCTGTGTCACTACTTTGTGTTTTTCTGCTTCTTGACGGGTGTCGAGTTTATTGCCGCCTGCAAAGGTTAATCCAGCATCATTGGGTGAAATACCGCCTGTAACAATCAGCCCCACTCCACCTTTGGCACGCTCTGCATAAAAAGCTGCCATGCGTTCGTATCCACCCGGTGCTTCTTCAAGCCCCACGTGCATAGACCCCATTAAGACTCGATTTTTTAAAGTGGTAAAGCCTAAATCTAAAGGCGCAAGTAAGTATGGATAGCTAGACATAGAATCTCCCTGCTGGCAAAAATGCTGGCTGTTTTATGCTTAATGCAACTTGTTGCATACTTTTATATTCTAGATTTGATTTTTATGCAACATGTTGCATAATTAAAGCTGAAAAAATAAAGTTGTTCTGTTTATGTCGCTCGCTCACGTTTTATTGACCAGTCTGATTGAAAAACCCAGTAATGGCATTGAATTGGCACGCCGTTTTGACCGCTCTATGGGCTTTTTCTGGAATGCGACTCATCAACAAATTTACCGCGAACTAAATAGCATGCTAAAAAAAGGCTGGATTTCCACCCTTGAAGATGAAGATTCCAGTAGTCGCAGTAAAACCTATCAAGTAGAAGCTTTAGGGCGACAGGAATTGGCAAACTGGATGGTCGAACAAAGTCCGCCTGCACAATTACGTGAAGAACTGATGGTGCGTTTACGTGCCGAAGCTCAACTTGGTGGCAACAGTGTATTGCCTGAACTAGAGCGCCATTTGGTATTACACAAAGCCAAGTTACATACTTATCAACAAATTTTTTCCAAAGATTTTCGCCAAGCACCAGCTAACAACCGCACCCTATATATTCATAAAATGATTTTACAGCTCGGAATAGATCAAGAAATTGGCTGGATTGAATGGTTGGAAAAGGTCATTCCTGAACTTAAAAAATTTGATGCTGATAACTCACATTAAATGCAGATTTTTGGAATGATGAGTAATCCTTTGAATTATTAAATTAAAGCCAATCACCATACAGAAATGATCAGGCTATGCTATAAAGAATAACGCATCTTTAACCACAACCATGCAAGGAAATGCTGATGCCTTTTTACCGCATGCCCGATGGCGAAGCCCTATTTGTACGTGAATTTGGTCAAGGTGAGCCTGTGGTTGTACTTTCAGGTTTGGGCATGCACAGTTGGCAATGGTTGCCGTTTCTATATCAACATAAAAAGCAGTATCGCTTCATTATTCCAGACTGGCGTGGTTTTGGCGGTTCAGATCAATGTGCTGTTCCAGCGTTAGATGCCATTTCTAGTCATTGGCAAGATTTAAACAGCTTGATTCAACAGCAAAACCTACAACAGTTTAAACTGATTGGTTACTCGATGGGCGCAACCACAGCCATGCATGGCATGCAATATGGGCAACTGGGTTCGCGTTTAAACAGCTATTTGCAAATTGACCAAGCACCTAAAATTGAGGTAGATGAAAACTGGCCCTATGGTTTATTTGGTGATAAACATCAGCAATTTAAAGCATTATTAATTCATCTGTCCGAGTTTTTACATCAGCATGCTGAATATACCCATATTCAGCAAATGGATGTATTGCAACGTAAAAACTTGGTGGAACTCTGGCTACAATTTATTGAGCTACAAGCCAGCAATAAAATTAGTCCTTTTTTATTTAAACTGGCGGTTAAGCGCCCTGTTTTGCAACGTTATATTTTACCTACGCAACGCCTAGATTATTTACGTTGGTATATCGACAATTATTTACACCATCAAGAAGATTACCGCGACGCATTGAGTCGGCTCAGTTGCCCAACCCTGTTTTTTACAGGGGCACAATCAACCCTCTATGCGGCTGAGGGGCAACGCCAAGTGATGGAGCGTATGCCAAATGCTAAACAGGTACTATTTCACCAATCGGGGCATACGCCTTTATTAACTGAGCCACTGAAATTCAGTCAGGAAATTGCCCAGTTTTTAAAGCTAAATCCCTAAAATAAAAACCGTGGAAAATGTATTGCGACATTTTCCACCGTAGTTTCGCTCCACAGTACACCTTAATTTGCAAAAGCGGCAATACCTGTTTGCGCACGCCCTAAAATCAAGGCATGCACATCATGCGTTCCTTCATAGGTATTCACCACTTCCAAGTTGACCAAATGCCGTGCTACGCCATATTCATCGCTAATACCATTACCACCTAACATATCACGCGCCATCCGTGCAATCTCCAACGCTTTACCACAGTTGTTACGCTTAATCAGTGATGTTCCTTCAAGTGAAGCAATGCCTTCATCTTTCATACGACCAAAACGCAGTGCAATCTGTAAACCCAGCGCAATTTCAGTTTGCATATCGGCAAGTTTCTTTTGAATTAGTTGATTTGCTGCCAAAGGACGCCCAAACTGGATCCGATCCATTGTGTATTGATGTGCAGTATGCCAACAGAATTCAGCCGCCCCCATAGCACCCCATGCAATACCATAACGTGCACTGTTCAAACAGATGAATGGCCCTTTTAAACCACGTACGTGTGGTAAAAGATTCTCTTCAGGTACAAATACATCATCCATGACAATTTCACCAGTAATTGAGGCACGCAAACCGACTTTGCCATGAATGGTCGGAGTTGAAAGCCCCTGCCAACCTTTTTCCAAAATAAAGCCACGAATATCGCCCACCTGCCCATCTGCAGACACTTCTTTTGCCCACACCACAAATACATTGGCAATTGGGCTGTTGGTAATCCACATTTTTGCACCCTGCAAACGGTAACCCCCTGCAACTTTATGTGCACGGCTATTCATGCTGCCAGGGTCAGAGCCAAAATCGGGTTCAGTCAGACCAAAACAACCAACCCATTCCCCCGATGCCAATTTAGGTAAATATTTTTGCTTTTGTGCTTCACTACCAAATTCATATATCGGCACCATCACCAAAGAACTTTGCACACTTGCCATAGAGCGATAGCCTGAATCGACCCGCTCTATTTCTCGTGAAATTAGGCCGTAACTGACATAACTTAAACCTGCTCCACCATATTGTTCAGGAATGGTGGGGCCTAACAAGCCAAGCTCTCCCATTTCACGAAATATTGTGCGATCTACTGTTTCATGTCTGAACTGATCACGCACACGTGGTAGTAATTTCTCCTGACAATACGCATAGGCACTGTCACGAATCATACGCTCGGTTTCTGTCAGTTGTTGCTCCAATAAAAATGGATCTTTCCAGTCAAAATTTACTTTCTTGTTATGGCTTGTTGGCGTGTGATTAGACGGTGAATTCTGTTGTGACATGGCATCCTCTGCGCATTATTTTGTTCAAACATGGCTCATCCCTATTTTAATCTTGTATTGCGTAAAATGGTCTGAGCAATACGTTATGTTCTAACATTAAAATGCAGTAATGAGAAGAAAAATGAACCAGTATTCACTTATTAAGAAAAATTCAAGTTAATCCCGCTTTAAATATTTAGATACTTAAAACTCGTAAAAAATAAGTGCTGGATTTGTGTTTCTATTTTGAGAACTTATACTCAATTCAAATAGTCCATCATGAGAATAAAACATGCGTAAATTAGTGGTCTTTTCGGGTGCAGGTATGAGTGCTGAAAGCGGGATCAATACTTTTAGAGATAGTGATGGCTTATGGGAAAAACACCGTGTTGAAGATGTAGCTAGTCCAGAGGCGTGGGCTAAAAATCCTGCATTGGTGCAGCGCTTTTACAACGAAAGACGCAAGAACATTCTTGATGCGCAGCCCAATTTAGCACATCAGTTAATTGCTGAACTTGAAGATGATTTTGATGTGCAAGTGATCACACAAAATATTGATGATTTGCATGAACGTGCAGGCAGTTCGGAAGTTTTACATTTGCATGGCAATATCCGCTTGGCTAAAAGTTCTGGACCAAGCGCACAATACACCACCGAATTTTTCCCGATACAAGGTGACTCGCTAGATTTAGAACGTGATATTTGCCCGCAAGGCTACCCTTTACGTCCACACGTAGTTTGGTTTGGTGAAGCTGTTCCTGCGTATGGAGACGCGATTGATCTAGTTCAAGATGCTGATATTTTTATTGTGATTGGCACCAGTCTAGTGGTTTACCCTGTTGCAGGTTTGGTGCATGAAATTCCAAAGAATTGTCAGGCTTATTATATTGACCCTAAAGCT
This sequence comes from Acinetobacter sp. A1, assembly GCF_012371315.1. Lineage (NCBI taxonomy): Bacteria > Pseudomonadati > Pseudomonadota > Gammaproteobacteria > Moraxellales > Moraxellaceae > Acinetobacter > Acinetobacter sp. A1. The sequence continues at coordinate 44,865 of NZ_JAAZQY010000007.1, read as the reverse complement.
ATGCAAGCCAAGCTTCCTGTACAATTTCAGCGTATCGCACTCACAGCAACAGAAGGTATGCAGCAGTTATTTAAACAATTACAGCAAAACTAAAGTAATTACACCATTTGAAATTTAATCTGTGCTAGATGTCAAAAATTTGCTTAGGCTATTTCTGACATCTGATGCATCATTTTTACAATAGTTTTAGGTATCTCATTAAAACTTTGTTACCATCACTTTTTCTCTGTGTTTGTGATGTTTACTGCATATGACCTCATCTTATCAGCAACAGCTTGATGCAAAAGTTGCCCGTATTTCTGCCCAATTTTCCGAATTTGAACCGCCTGCTTTACAAGTATTTGCATCACCTGAACAGCATTACCGTATGCGTGCAGAATTCCGAATTTGGCACACAGAAGATGACCTGTTTTATGCCATGTTTGAACGCAGTGAAGATAAACAAAAAAATGTGATTCGCATTGATGAGTTTCCAATTGCAGATCACAGCATTAACGTCTTGATGCCCAAACTTTTGACTGCAATTAAAGCCAATCCAGCATTATCTACCCGTTTATTTGAGGTGCATTTTTTAGCAACCTTAAGTGGTGAAATGTTGGTGTCATTGCTTTACCACCGTAAACTCGAACAAGATTGGGAACTTGCCGCAAAAGACCTTGCAGCTGAATTAAAAATTAAATTGATTGGCCGTAGTCGTGGGCAAAAATTTGTATTGTCGGATGAATATGTGGTTGAACAGTTACAGGTTTTTGATCGGGCTTATACTTATAAACAAATTGAAAGTAGTTTTACCCAACCCAATGCTCAGGTCTGCCAAAAAATGCTGGAATGGGCATGCACGGTAGCCAAGCATTCAGAACAAGATTTACTGGAACTATACTGTGGTAACGGCAACTTTACCCTGCCATTATCGACTCGTTTTCGTCGTGTATTAGCAACTGAACTGGCAAAATCATCTGTATATGCAGCACAATGGAATATTGAGCAAAACCAGATTGAGAATATTCAGGTGGCACGTTTATCTGCAGAGGAATTTACCCAAGCCTATAATGGCGAACGTGAATTCCGCCGTTTGCAAGAAGCTGAAATTGAAATCTCAAGTTATGATTTTGATACAGTCTTTGTCGATCCACCACGTGCAGGTATAGATGATGCGACTTTAAAATTATTACAACGATTTAAGCGTATTATTTATATTTCATGTAATCCTGACACTTTGCATGACAATTTAAAAACCTTGTGTCAAAGCCATAAAGTGACCCAATTTGCACTGTTTGATCAGTTCCCATATACCCACCATGTTGAATCTGGGGTTTTACTGGAAAAGATTTAAACAATTTGTTGCAATATTCACCCATATTTACAAGATGAGTTTTCTTAGCTTTGTAAATATAACGATGTAAATGAATCAGTTAAAGAATTACAAGCACTTTAACTGTCATAATTTCGTTAAGAAAATGCAATATCATCGAAAATTCTGCAAGTCGTTTGCTGCTTTTATCACTTAGGTCGACTTGATTTATTTTTTATATTGGCTATATTTCGATCTATGTTAGGTTGTGAATGAAGGCTCTATGAGTTTTTGGCAAAAGTTGTTCTCTGCAGAACAGCAAAACGAGCATAAAAATCAAATTGCTTGTGTTGAAAATGATTGCTCTTGCAAGACGAATGAACAACTTCTCGACGCTTTAACCAAAGCGACCGATGAAGATGTGATTATCGGAATTAAGAAGGTTCTCGCATCGCGAGGTTTTAGCCGCAAAGAGTTGAATGAACTCCAGCATCTACCATTCCAGTAATGGAATATGACAAAAAGGCATTTAGTTTAACTAAGTGCCTTTTTTAATACCAAAACTTCAATACTAAAAATCAATCTGCCAAATAATTTTGTAACGCACGCAATGCGCTAGCTTGCATAAAAATTCCATTCAGCTTAATTCTAGCCAATCTTATTTTCACAATCCTACGGTAGTATTTCTAAAAACAAACAACGCACTGCCATACCCCCAATAATTCAAATTCAGAGCATCACACCATGAAAAAAACCAAACTTGCCTGTCTTGTACTCATATCTCTCAGTTTTAGCGCATGCAGCCCAATGCCTAAAGAATGTGCTGAGACTTGGGAGAAAATGGAAAATTTTGCTAAAAAAATGGGGATTTCAGATGAACAACTCAAACAGCAGAAAAAGCAATTTGAAGATGAAGTCAAAAATATGAAGGCTGATGAGGCTGCCAAAATTTGTAGCATGCAGAACACTGCTTTAGGCTTCATTCCTCAATAGCATGAGAGCTTTAAAGCGCTTGTTCAAAACAATCACGCCCCACAAGTAGTTGAGTCGATATAGGCAAATATAGGCCCCAAGTCACGGTGTATAGCAACCTGACGCTGTAATTGTGGAATGTACGCTGTAGAAATAGAGCCATCTAAATACAAAGCGTTTGGGGTTTTCAGCTGGTCTTTAAAAAACCTAGCAAATTGATAAAAAGTCACAGGTGTATTGCTTATAACAAAATACAAACGCTGGTTTTTCATACCTACACCATTTCTAATTTTGTAAGACTGACTATCTGCAAGAAAACGTGAATTTAACTGATTGTTGATAACCAACATAGGCCCCGATTGGGTAGCATAACTTGCTGCAAAGTTTTGATCTGCATATTGCTGGGTCGTACCCAAGAAAATTTGCTGCCGATTCCAAGCCAATACACCATTTGGCTGAATCAAAAAATTCCCCCAACCTTGCTGCTGCCTGTTTAATTTCTGAATTTGTTGCCCTTGCTCAATATACAGCCCCACAGGGCGATAATTATGATGAAACATACCTGCATTCATCGCAAATTGTAATTTCTCACAAGATGCTAAAGCCTGTTGCAGCTGTGAGATTTGCTTAAACGGTTTTACATTTAGATCATTCAGATATAAGCGCAAATGCTGCAAACGACTAATCTCAACGACATCTACATCAATATGCGCATCTTTTACAGTCCATGCACGTATCCCTGCTTGCACCACAGTACTAAGCAGCAGACTACTCAGTATCATGCAGTAAAATATATTTTTCATTCTACTAGCTCCTGCCATCGCTATGTTACAAATTGTGCATATATCTGAATGGGTTATCGCATATTTACCTCAGACACAGTACACTATAAACCCTCTTCTTATTTCTTTACTCATGTTACTTTATTGGTCAAACGTACAATGCTCAAGCAGAAAACACGATTTCCTTTAGGGGCACATTTAATTGTGAAACACTTCGGCTATAGCCATCATGGTATCTATGCTGGACGTGGGCGCGTGATTCACTATTCGGGTTTTGCACATCTTTTCAAAAAGCACCCGATTGAAATGACCAGTATTGAAAAGTTTAGTCACGGCAAAGAAATTAAAGTACAAAGCTACCATGCAGCCAAATATAAAGGGCGTAAAGTGGTACGTCGTATGCGTTCCAGAATGCATGAAAATAACTATCATCTAATTATCAATAACTGCGAACACTTATGTACCTGGGCCATTACAGGTGTAGAAAGCAGCCCTCAAGTGTTTAAGATGATGGATCGTTTAACCACGATTGGTTATGTCAGTTCACTGATGAGCTACATGAACAGTATGCTGCTCACGCTCACTACCACTTGCTTTGCACTGGTTCTGTATATTAAGAAAAAACTGCGTGATAAAGCTAAAATGCAGTTACCACAAATACTGATGAAGCAGGAACAGCATAAAAACCGCTAAGTGCTTATCTTTCCAAATCGCTATTTTATGATGCTTAACACAAGTCCCAAATCTATTCGATTTCCTGCTATAAAAAAGCCCAACTTGGATTAACAAAGTTGGGCTTTTACAACATTTACTAAAATTAGAAATGTAGCTTATTTTCCAGGTTTAAAGCTGTCTTTTAAGTCTAAAATACGGTTAAACACTGGTTTTTCAGCACTGTGATCATACTGATCTGCAACGAAGTAACCTTCGCGTTCAAACTGGAAACGATCTTCAGGTTGTACTGTTGCCAAAGCAGGTTCAACAATGGCTTGAACCACGGTTAATGATTCAGGGTTTAAATTCGCCAAGAAATCATCGCCCACTTCTGGGTCAGATTCGGTAAATAAGCGATCATATAAACGGACTTCTGCTGCTACACCTTTCGTTGCAGATACCCAGTGAATCACGCCTTTCACTTTACGCCCCTCTGGGTTTTTACCCAAAGTTTCTGGGTCAATTGAACATTTCAGTTCAATCACTTCACCGCTGGCATCTTTAATCACTTCATCACATTTAATCACATAGGCGTGACGTAAACGTACTTCACCTTCTGGCACTAAACGCTTAAAACCTTTAGGTGGCACTTCTTCAAAGTCTTTACGATCAATGTAAATTTCTGATGTTAAAGGAATCGTACGCTCGCCCATATCTACATTTGGATGACGAGCATGGACTAAATCGAGTGCTTCAGGCAAGTTGGTCAAAGTCACTTTAAGCGGATTTAGCACCACCATGCCACGTGCTGCGGTATTTTCCAAAGACTGACGGATACAGTATTCAAGCATTGCTACATCCACAATACCATCCGACTTAGATACACCCACACGCTTACAGAAATCACGCAAACCTTCTGGAGTAAAACCACGACGACGCATACCCACCACAGTTGGCATACGTGGGTCATCCCAACCATTTACAAAACCACCTTCAACCAATTTACGCAATTTACGCTTTGAGGTGATGGTGTAATCGATGTTCAAACGGCTAGATTCATACTGATGCGGTACAGCCTCAGATTTCACTTTTTCTACCACCCAATCATAGAATGGACGATGGTCTTGGAACTCTAAAGTACACAATGAATGGGTAATGCCTTCAATAGCATCGGATAATGGATGCGCATAGTCATACATTGGGTACATTTTCCATTTATCGCCCGTTTGGTGATGCGATGAATGTAAAACACGATACAAAATCGGGTCACGCATGTGTACGTTTGGAGAGGCCATATCAATTTTGGCACGGAGTACTGCCTGACCTTCACCCAATTCGCCATTGCGCATTTTTTCAAATAAAGCCAAGTTCTCTGCCACAGAGGTATCACGGTATGGCGAGTTCTTGCCTGACTCTACAAAAGAACCACGGTTTAGCTTAATTTCATCTGGAGTTTGCAAATCGACATAGGCATCGCCTTGTTCAATCAACTGAACAGCCCAAGCATATAATTGATCAAAATAGCTTGAGGCGTAGCGTGGCTCGCCATTCCATTCAAAACCAAGCCATTTCACATCATTGGCAATACCATCTACATATTCTTGTTCTTCTGCATCTGGGTTGGTGTCGTCAAAACGTAAGTTACACACCCCTTGATATTCTTGTGCGATACCAAAGTTCAAGCAAATAGCTTTCACGTGACCAATATGCAAATAACCATTCGGCTCAGGCGGAAAACGTGTCACAACCTGTTGAGTGCGACCAGCCGCAATATCATCGGTAATGACTTGACGTATAAAGTCCAAGCCCGGCTGTTGTTCTTGCTGCACAGCATCGACAGAGGCATTTGAACTTGGTGTCGGGGTGTTTGGCAGAGATGCAACAACATCATTTGGCTTCATAGCAATAAAATCACTTCTAAAATAAAATTGAATTAACTGGGTTGCAAAAACTTCATCAGTGAAGCATTCATCACCCATTGGAACGCTTTTCCTTGTTTTTAACAAAGAAAATAACGTTTTTACTTGCCTTGTAGTTTACAGTTTGCTTATGCTTCTCTCAACCAAAAAACCCATGGCATTCGTGTCCATGTTTAGGAGATTACACAATGAGTTTTCCTCAAGTCGAATTAAACACCAATAAAGGTCGTATTGTTTTAGAATTGAATGCTGAAAAAGCACCAATTACAGTTGCTAACTTCTTAGAATACGTTCGTGATGGTTTTTATGACGGCGTAATTTTCCACCGTGTTATTGATGGTTTCATGATCCAAGGCGGTGGCATGGATGAGAACTTCAAAGAAAAAGCAACACGTGATGCAATTGAAAACGAAGCAGACAACGGCTTAAGCAACGATGTTGGCACAATTGCAATGGCGCGTACTCAAGCACCTCACTCTGCTTCTGCGCAATTCTTTATTAACGTTAAAAACAACTCGTTCTTAAACCACACCGGCAAAACTGCACAAGGTTGGGGCTATGCCGTATTTGGTAAAGTGGTTGAAGGCATGGACGTTGTAGATGCGATCAAAGGCGTGCGTACAGGTAACCGTGGCTACCATGCAGATGTTCCACTAGAAAATGTTGTGATTGAATCTGCAAAAATCATTTCTGAATAAACGTCTTCTCTGCTTTGTGCATCTGTTTTAAAGCATCACTTTAAAATAGCAGCATCGGCACAGCCCCTCCTGTTAGATGGGGCTGATAAGAGTACGAAAAGGAAAAGATAGTGACTTATTTGTTTATCGCAGATTTACACTTGTCACCTGATCACCCTCGACTAGTTCGGGGGTTTTTAGATTTGCTGCATGCTTATGAGCATAAAAACACCCAGCTTTACATATTGGGTGACTGGTTTAATGCATGGATTGGCGATGATTACACCGCGACATGGTTAGATGAAATCATTGTGCAGTTAAAACAATTCACCCATGCAGGTAATCAAATTTATTTTATTGTGGGCAATCGTGATTTTGCCTTAGGACAAAAATTCCTAGATCAGTTTTCTGGGCAACTCCTGCCCGATGTACACACCCTTCAAATTGGCTCACACTATATACGTATAGAACATGGCGATGCACTGTGTACCGATGATGTGTCCTATCAAAAATTCCGTAAAATTATTCGTAATCCCATCATTTTAGGCATCTTAAAGAAAACTCCGCTCGCTTTTCGGCAAAAGCTTGCACAAGGTTTCCGTAAAAAAAGCCAACAGGCCAATCAAGTCAAAAGTTATGACGTTATGGATGTAAATGCTGATGCCGTTGCACAAGCCTTACAAGATGCCGATGTGTTAATTCATGGGCATACACATCGCCCAAACATTCATAACGAACATGGTAAACCCAGAATTGTGTTGGGTGACTGGCGCAAAGATGCGGCACAGATTTTAGAAATTGAACCCTCTCAAGAATTACAAGATTGGCAACTCAGCACGTGGAAATATTAATTTCAATATCCCCATTACATACAAGTCATTTATACAAAGGGAAATTTGCTTCGAATTAATAGCCGCCTTCAGACTGAATGACTTCCGCATCCGCTTTATATTTAGCCAGTAATTCACGCAATGAATTCATCAATACGCTGGTATCTACCCCAACTGCCACGAATTCTGTGCCTAAATCCAAATATTTTTGAGTCACTTCATGCTGGGTCGATAAAATACCTGCCGCTTTACCTGCTGCGCGAATCCGCTGAATTGCATCTACCACAGCAGCTTGTACTTCTGGGTGGTTCGGATTACCTTCATAGCCCATAGTGGCTGATAAATCGACCGCACCAATAAATACACCGTCGATGCCCTCTATGTTTAAAATATCATCCAGATTTTCTAAACCAGTCACTGATTCAATCTGAATCAATAAACAAATATTTTCATGTGCTGTTGCATAATAATTTGGAATACTGTTCCAGCGCGTTGCGCGTGCTAAAGCTGCACCTACGCCTCGTACTCCTTCTGGTGGATAGCGTACTGCTTTTACCATCAATTCGGCTTGTTCAACGGTTTCGACCATTGGAATTAATAAAGTTTGTGCGCCAATATCTAACAATTGTTTAATCAGTTGCACACTGCCTATAGGCGGGCGTACCACCGCTTGTGATGGATAAGCAGCGATACTTTGCAATTGTGACAAGGTGGTTCTTAAATCACTTGGTGCATGTTCACCATCAATTAATAGCCAGTCATAGCCTGCATTGGCGGCAATTTCAGTGCCGTAAGCATCTGCCAACCCCACCCATAAACCAATTTGCTGCTGGGTTTTCAGTTTACGCTTAAAATAATTGATATATTCCATCCATACACCTTCGGGATGCACCATTTGCAACTTTATATTTAACGCCTATTTGCAATAAACAACCAATAGCAAAAACGTCTAGCATGATTAAATTTAACACTAAGTTTAAATCGCTTGATTGCACACCTCTCCGCTTTATAGCACATAAATACGGCATGGGTTCGTTCCGCTCACCTGCTCTGGCATGTTAAGATTTTTAACTAAACCTGCCAGAACAAATTACCTTTGAATGGAGATGATTCATGGATTTATTAAATATTGCTCAAACTCGCTACACAACCAAAGCGTATGATGCGAGTCGCAGCATTCCTGCAGCACAATTTGAGCGTTTATTAGAAATTCTGCGTTTAGCACCATCTTCAATTAACATTCAGCCATGGCATTTTTTTATTGCAGAGCATACCGATGCCAAACAACGCATTGCCAAAGCCTTAGTCGGTAAATATGCCTATAACGCACCAAAAGTACTGGATTCATCCCACACCATTTTGTTTTGTACTAAAGCCGACATTAGCGACCTGCATCTTGAAAATTTATTGAATCAGGATGCTGCTAGTGGACGTTTTAAAGATGAAACAGCCAAGCAAGGTCAAAAAGACAGCCGCACAGGTTATGTCGATTACTACCGCAATGAAAAAGGTGATATTCAGCGTTGGGCTGAAAACCAAACGTTTATTGCACTTGGGCAAATGCTTTTGGCTGCAGGCGTTGAAGGTATTGATGCCACACCAATTGGTGGTTTTGATGAAGCAATTTTAACGCAAGAACTGCAACTGGCTGAACAAGGACTGATTCCTTCAGTTTTACTATGCTTGGGCTATCGTAGTGAACAAGATTTTAATGCCAAGCTACCTAAATCACGCCTAGATAAAACAGAGATTTTCACGCAACTGTAAAATAAAAATGCGATAACGCTAGGGACAAAATTTGTCCCTATTTTTTGGTCTGAATTTTGCAATATCTATATAGACAGTAAGTGCTCAATCTCTATCAAAATAAAAACGAGGTGTATGATGCTTAATTTACCTGCAATGCCACTAAAACTGGAATGTAAACGCTGCAAAAAACTGTATTTACATCAAGCGATAGCCAATCATCAAACTGTATGCTGCCCAATTTGCCATAAAACGACAATGTTGCACGGTCTTGCAGAAACTGCAGATTTAGTGCGACACCCTTTCAGTTTTATATTCAGTTATTTTAAACCGTCATGGCATAAGCGAGGCAAAGTACACTAAGCACGGCAAAAATTAACCCGAGTGTGGTCGATGTTTTTAGTTTTTCTTTGAAGAACAACAAACCACTGATGACTCCAAATACCACGACTAAAATATTCATGCTGGCAAAGACAAGTGCAGGACTGTCTTTGAGCAGCATGTGGGCTTTGACATACAAAGCGATATTGGCAAAATTCAGTGCACCTAAAATTAGACCTGCACTGATATTACGCACATTGCCAATAGTTTTCTCGTGCAGCAAAATATAACCAACAGATAAAACAAATGCGCAGATAAACATCAGATTCAGGGTTACTGCAAACTGAAGCCCCAAGCCTGTGGTGTATTTAAGCAACACATCTATTAAAGCATAGCCTGCCCAGACACAAGCCAAGTATAAAATACCCTGTAATGCTTTAGAGGACTGCCCTGCAGCACGATGTGAATATAAAATACATAAGACGGCAACAATGCCTAATACTATGCCAGCAAGTTTTAATTGAGTAAATTTTTCCTGAAAAACAAAATATGCCGCAGCCAAAGACAGCACCACAGACAAACGCTGTGCAATTTCTGTTTTTAAAATTCCAGCATTGTCTAAAGACTTGGCTAGGGCTAAAAACACGCTAGGCAGTAGCACACCTAAACTAAGAATGAGCAGCCATGGTGTTTGCTGTATTGAAATATGAACTAAATTGGGTTTAAACCAATAGAAACACAAAATACTGGCACTGACATAATTCCAAGTAATCATTTGCATGGGTCTAAAGCCCTGTGTTTTGCAAACTTTCAGTAAAATAGACACCAGTACACTACAAAAAGCAGCGGCAATAATCAGTTCCATGACACGCTCGAACATTGGTTTTCAATCATTGTTTTTGTTCTTTATTCAGTTTGCTATTGCATCAGTAAAAAGCCCACAATTGTTGTGGGCTTTTATATTCTTAATGAAAATTAAGCATTATTTGTAGCGTTCAACCATTTTCTCTAAAGAAATTGGGCGAATTTTATCTGCATTGCCTGCAGTACCAAATGCTTCATAACGGTCGATACAAATTTGTTTCATTGCATCTACAGTTTTGGCAAAGAATTTACGTGGGTCAAATTCGTTTGGCTGTTCTGCCATCATACGGCGCATTGCACCTGTAGACGCTAAACGCAAATCTGTGTCGATGTTGATTTTACGCACACCATGTTTGATGGCTTCAACCAATTGCTCAACAGGTACACCATAAGTTTCTTTGATGTCGCCGCCATACTGGTTAATTACAGCCAACCACTCTTGTGGCACAGAGCTAGAACCGTGCATAACAAGGTGTGTATTTGGCAATGCTGCATGAATTTCTTTGATGCGGTCAATTGCAAGAATATCGCCTGTAGGTGGACGAGTAAACTTGTATGCACCATGCGAAGTACCCACTGCAATTGCTAAAGCATCTACATTGGTATCTGCCACAAAGCTACGTGCTTCTTCAACAGAGGTTAACAATTGAGAATGGTCAAGTACACCTTCTGCACCCACACCATCTTCTTCACCTGCCATACCTGTTTCTAGGCTGCCCAAGCAACCAATTTCACCTTCAACTGACACACCACATGCATGCGCCATTTGAACCGTACGACGAGTCACTTCTACGTTATATTCGTACGATGTTGGTGTTTTACCATCTTCACCAAGCGAACCGTCCATCATGACTGATGAAAAACCAAGTTGAATTGAACGTTGACATACGTCAGGGCTAGTACCATGGTCTTGGTGCATAACCACTGGAATATGTGGCCATTCTTCAATTGCAGCCAAAATCAGGTGACGCAAGAAAGGTGCACCTGCATATTTACGCGCACCTGCAGAAGCTTGAACAATGACAGGTGAGTTTGTTGCATCTGCGGCTAACATAATTGCGCGCATTTGTTCTAAGTTGTTGACGTTAAACGCTGGAACGCCGTATGCATGTTCGCCGGCATGATCCAAGAGCTGGCGCAATGAAATAAGAGCCATAATATCCTCCCAAATAATGCTGGTTATTCTACCCTGTGATTTGTTTCAATTCAGCAACAAATCATCTTTTTCAAAAAAAAATCCCTGCATAGCAGGGACTTTTAAACAAATTACAACAATTCTTTATTTTTCAGCACTTATTGCGCTTCAGAAGCAGCAACTTCTGTGTCTGCAGTCGCAGCATCAGCAGGTGCATTTGCAACGTCTTCAGGAATATCAGTGTTGCCTTCATCCATAACAGGTTGGTCAATCGCATCAATTGCTGCTTGTTGTTCTGGGGTTACTTGTGCGTTATCTACAACTGCAGAAGATGCATCAGTTTCAGTCGCAGGTGCACTTTCTTTTTTTGCACAAGCAGTCAAGGCTAAAGATGCAGCGATTAAAGCAGCAAGTGTTAGTTTTTGAATCATCATCATTTCCTACAGTTAGGTCATTCATTAAGACTAATTTTATTGCATATTTATGACATTTTTATGACTGTGCTATGACCCACAATAAAAAGGTTGACCGAAGTCAACCTTTTGTGCAGTTTTGTTGAATAATCAACAATTAAGCACGTTCTAATAAAACCGCAACTGCAGGTAAGGTTTTACCTTCTACAAATTCAAGGAAAGCACCACCACCTGTAGAGATATAACCAATTTTGTCTGCAACTTCGTACTTGTCAATCGCAGCGAGCGTGTCACCACCACCTGCAATCGAGAAACCTGCAGATTCAGCAATTGCCAATGAAAGTGCTTTGGTTCCTTCACCAAATTGATCTACTTCAAATACGCCCACTGGACCATTCCAAAGAATTGTTTTTGAAGTTTTTAAAATTTCTGCAAATGCTTTCGCTGTTTCAGGACCAACATCCAAAATCATGTCGTTGTCAGCAACATCTTCAACTTTTTTTACAGTGGCTTTCGCTTGAGCCAATGAGCCTAAGAAATCTTCAAAGTTGATTTCAGACGCATCAGCAACCACAACATCGGTTGGTAATGGTACTGAAACTTTTGCAGCAATTGCTTTTGCAGTGTCAATCAAATCATTTTCGCATAATGATTTGCCCACGTTATAGCCTGCTGCAGCTAAGAAGGTATTGGCAATACCGCCACCTACAATAAGTTGATCACAAATATCAGACAATGATGTCAATACATCTAACTTAGTCGATACTTTAGAACCTGCAACAATTGCCACCATTGGTTTTTCAGGTGTTTTTAAAGCACGACCTAGTGCATCCAATTCAGCGGCAAGCAATGGGCCTGCTGCTGCAACTGGTGCTAAACGTGCTACGCCTTCGGTTGATGCTTCTGCACGGTGTGCCGTACCAAAAGCATCCATCACAAATACGTCACACAATGCTGCATATTTTGCTGCAAGCTCAGGGTTGTTTTTCTTTTCACCGTGGTTAAAACGGCAGTTTTCTAATAAAACCACTTGACCCGGTGCAACTTCCACACCCTCTAAATAGTCAATGATGAGTTGGACATCTTGACCCAAAGCTTGGGTTAAATACGCAGCCACAGGCGCTAAAGATTGTTCAGCTTTTGGCTCACCTTCAACGGGACGACCTAAGTGAGAATACACCATCACTGCCGCACCTTTGGCAACAGCAGCTTGAATCGTTGGCAATGCCGCACGTAAACGTGCATCGCTGGTGATCACACCATTTTTAACAGGGACGTTTAAATCTTCACGAATAAGGACACGCTTACCTGCTAAATCGAGGTCAGTCATACGCTGAAAGTTCATGTATAGCTCACTTTATTGATATCAAAACGCCACGATTTTAAATGATTATGCAGAAAAAGGTTAGCAACTTTTGTAGAATTGCTGTTTAAAGCAAAAGTTTTGATTATGATAGAGAAAAGCCACCATCTTTCTCGCACTTATGTCTATCCATCCTGATCCGAATATCAATCGTTTAAACGTTTTGGGCGAACCTCTCGCCAGTTGTTGTTTTGACCCTATTACCGGGTATTTCCGTAACGGTTTTTGCCATACCGCCCCAACCGATTTAGGTCAGCACACCGTTTGTGCACAAATGACTTCGGAATTTTTAAATTTCTCGCAAAAAATTGGCAATGATTTAATCACGCCAGTACCTGAAGTTGGTTTTAACGGCTTACAACCAGGTGATTTCTGGTGCATTTGTGTCACCCGTTGGGTAGAAGCTTATCAAGCAGGTCAAGCGCCACCAATTAAAATTCAAGCCTGTCATCAATCAGTATTGTCTTATGTGCCTTTAGATATCTTGATGGACTATGCGGTGTGATGATCTAATGCAACATCCTCAAATTATTTTGGCTTCTGGCAGTCAAACTCGGCAACAATTGCTGGATCGCTTGCATTTAGCCTATACATCTGTCTCCCCAGATATTGATGAATCTGCGCAGGGTGAATTACATGCAGATGATTTAGCGCGACGTTTGGCTTTTGAAAAAGCACGCTGTATTGCGTTGCAACATCCTGATGCAATAGTAATAGGTTCAGATCAAGTGGCATGGCGTGAACAGCAGCCAGATGTTTTTATCGGTAAACCACTTACTTCAGAAAAAGCCATACAACAATTACACGCCAATTCAGGTCAAACCGTGTATTTCAGCACGGCACTCAGTGTGCAGCAGCAATCTACAGGCTTTGTACAGACAATTGTAGAGCATTACACCGTCAAATTTCGCAACTTAACCGATGATGAAATTGCACGATATGTTGCTCTCGAGCAACCACTGCAATGCGCAGGCAGTTTTAAATGTGAAGGTTTGGGCATTAGCTTGTTTGAAGCTATGCAAGGCAATGATCAGACCACGTTAATGGGACTACCTATGATTCAACTGTGTCGTATTTTAAGAATGCTGAATATTCAAGTCCCCTAAAGTTGACTCATTTGAATCTGCATATCAGCTAGAAATCATCTTGCCCTTTCAAGCGACAAAATAGACAATATCAAGACTCTCTATTCTCAGACTTGCTTAGGCTATTTTATGTCGCAACCTTTAGATGTTTTAGGCGGAATTACCGCAGAACAATTCCTAAGTGAATATTGGCAAAAAAAACCATTATTAGTACGCAACACACTCCCAGAAATTGCAAACCTGCTTGAACCCAGTGATGTTATGGAACTGGCACTGGAAGAAGATGTCACTGCCCGTTTAATTAAACAAAAAGATAAAGACCCAAATCAGTGGAGTGTAAAATCATCACCGCTGATTAAAGGTGATTTTCAAAAAATGCCAAAACTTTGGACACTGTTGGTGCAGGCAGTCGATCATTATTCTTTTGACTTAGCAGAACTTTGGAAAAAATTCCCTTTTATACCGCAATGGCGACGTGATGACATCATGGTGTCTTATGCCCCTAAAGGTGGTTCTGTAGGTCAGCATTTCGATTTTTATGACGTATTTTTACTGCAAGGTTATGGTCACCGTCGCTGGCAGCTTGGGCAAATGTGTGATGCAGAAACTGAGTTTGTAGCAGGACAACCACTCAAATTATTGCCTGAGATGCAGGTTAATTTTGATGAAGTACTTGCACCGGGTGATTTACTTTATGTTCCACCAGGTTTGGCGCATTATGGTGTGGCGGAAGATGATTGCCTGACTTTCTCATTTGGCTTCCGTATGCCAAATATCAGTGAAATGATGGATCGTGTGAGTGATAAATTCTCTGCCGATGAAATGTTACGTACTCCGCTACATGACATCGTCCGTGAACAAAGCACCCAGATTGGTGAAATGACCGCTGCAGAACTGGATTATTTAAAAGCAGAATTATGGGCACGCTTGCAAAATTCATCAGTTTTGGATGATGCAATTTTAAGTTTAATGTCTGAACCTAAATACCCAGAAAATATTCCTGAAGTTGATGAAATGGGTGTAGGCGACTTAGAAGAAGCGCTTGATCAGGGTTATCAGATTATGCTTGAGCCCGCCTCTCGTCTGCTTTATGCAGCACAAGCGGGGCAAATTCTGTTTTGGGCCAATGGCGAGGCAATTTGTGTCGCAGATGCATCGATCAACACGCTACAAAAAATAGCCAATGGTGAGCGCGTCTTGCTTGATGAAAACCTGTACGACCCAGATATTTTGGAAGATTTAGTACAACTTCTGAATGATTCTGTGTTAATGCTGCTTCCAGCAGAAGAAGCTTAAACGGCTTTATTCATGGACTCTAAGATGATTCATTCATCTTAGAGTTGGCTTCCTCAAAGTATAAGATGGCTTGAATTAATGTATAGCCTGGGGTTGAACTCAGTTTCAACTGCCCACCAACCCGTTCTAAACGCATTTTCATGCTGCGCATACCGATACTCATACCTTGTTCCAACACACTATTCGCTTCAAAACCAACCCCATCATCCTGAATTTTGAGCAACAACTGATTCGGTTGCATAAATTGCATCGAAACGGCTACGTTTTTGGCCTGACTATGTTTAATCACATTGGTTAAGCTTTCTTCAAGCACTCGCATTAAAGTCAGACACTGTAAAGCATTTGGTTCAATGAACCATTCATTCGGAAAATCCCATCTAGAATGAATATCCATTTCATCCATTAACTGGCTAAAACGGTGCCGCACAGGTGCAACCCAAACTTTCGGATTTTCTGGCACTTTTGAGCCAATCGAAGAGCCACTATCAATAATTTGACGTAAATCATCACGCAATAATTTCAACATCGATAAAAATTGCTGATTACTCATTTCATCCTCGTTTTGATCCACCAAAATCATTGATCGAACCAAAGATGCCCCGAGTCCATCATGTAAATCATGTGATAAATGAATACGCTCCTGTAAACGTACGTTCTCCAATTCTAAATAGTGCTTTTCCGACATACTGCGTTTTAAGTCTTCACTGACTTCAAAAACCCGAAACTCCAAATCCTGATTAAATTTTTCAATTTTTTGAATATTTCTTTTTAAACGCATACCAAGAATCAGCGCAATAAATAAAGTGATTACTGGTGAGGTATAAGGTGATAATGGCTGATATAAACTTGCAGTTTCAGCATTTCCTAAACGGACAACATCGACACAGGCAAATAAACCAATTAAGGTTAAACAAAAAATCAATAAATATAATTCTGTTTTTTTAGTTTTATAACTGAGATAAGCCAAGTAAAAATAAACCACAACCAATAACGATGCATAGCTTAAGAAAACAGTCCCTAAGACAATTTTTGCATAATCCAATGGTGTGAAAAATATACCGACAATCACCGCAATACTAAATACAAATAAACTCTCTTCAAGCACAGGAAAACGCCGATCTGCAAACCTGAGCAAATACACACTAAAACAGAGTATATACAGAATAAAGAAACTTAGATTTGCTTGAGCAGCTGCCAAGGTTGTGGGGTAAGGATAAGTTTCAGTCGTCAAAAATTGTGAAATGAAAAGTAGCCATAGCAAACAACTGAGTGCAAACCAGCCAAAACTATTATCACGGCGGATAAATAGCCAAATCACTAAACATAAAATACCCAAAGTAGCAGATAAAATGGCATTTATTTCAAATAAAGTGCGCTTATTCCATAGACTTTTTTGGTGATGCTTTATATTTTCATGCACATTATTGAATGTGATTTTGCCCAAACCTGCATTTTGAAATGCATAACCATTTACATAAACTAAAATTTGATTTTTACCCGGCTTTAAGCCAGAGGCAGGTAAAATCCAATAACGTGGCATATTCCAGCTTTTAGACAATGGTTCTTGTAAATGCTGACTCGCCCAAAGCAAATCTTTATTTAAATAAACTGCCCCAGCACTATTTAAATAATCCAAAGCAAACACAATGGGTTGATTTAAACTATGCTCACGCTCACAAAACCATTCCCAATCAATTTTATACCAGACACCACCGTTATAATTTTTCCAGCGTATATCCCAAACATCGGGTAATTTGACATTTTCCCAACCAGTTTCAGGGCTTTTATTTTGTGATGCTGTTTTAGCTGAGCTAATAGATAGCACATGCACATTACAGTGCTGATTGATTGGAGAGACAATTTGCTGCGCATAGCTTTGCCACGCACAGATCAACAGGCATATTCCGAAGGCATAGTTTAGCCAGCTGCGCATCATAAAATGCCTAGTGTTCTCGCAGTACTGACCGCTTTGGTGCGCTTGGTCACCGATAATTTACGGTAAATATGTTTGATATGGCTTTCAACGGTATAACGTGACACAAACAATTGTTCTGCAATTTCTCGATTACTTAAACCTTGTGCAACAAGATTGAGAATTTCAAGTTCACGTCCCGTTAATTGCTCATAATTACTATTA
Organism: Acinetobacter sp. A1; assembly: GCF_012371315.1. Lineage (NCBI taxonomy): Bacteria > Pseudomonadati > Pseudomonadota > Gammaproteobacteria > Moraxellales > Moraxellaceae > Acinetobacter > Acinetobacter sp. A1. The sequence continues at coordinate 27,380 of NZ_JAAZQY010000007.1, read as the reverse complement.
AATGCTTCTGCATCATTACGGCTTGCAGGATCGTCTGAAGCAACAGCAACTTTCTTATGAGATATTTTCGATAAAATTTCCCGTGCAATAAATGGGTCAATGGGTGCTCCACCTCTTAAAATACTGCGGATGGCAATCACGATTTCTGCATCATCACGTTCTTTTAAGACATAACCTGTCGCACCTGCTTGTATTGCGGAAAACAGGCTATCTTGCGTGCTCCATGCCGATATCACCAAAATTAATGCACTTGGGTCTCTAAAATGTAATTGTTCTATTAGTTCTTTGCCATTGCCATCTGGCAAGCCTAAATCCACCAACGCCAAAACAATCGGCTGCTCTTCTATACACTTCATGGCAGCTTTAAGATTGATGACAAAAAACAGCATGTCATCCTGATAGCCAATATCATGCAAAATTTTTCTGAGACGCGACTGAATAATAGGCTCATCTTCAACAATTAAAACCGGCACTGGTAATATCGTTTCCATTGCTGCCTTCAACCTCCCCAAAAATATAAATTCAAATATAACAATAGTTTTTCTACTAAATCCATCCCTAGAATTAAGGAGTTTTTATGGCAATGCCTGTTGTTCTATTACAATGAGCATAGCATTGAAAATGTTTAATCGGTATTTATTCCAATAAATATTGAAAATAGCCCAAGTGTCATACTGATTGCCCACACTTTTATGGGCAATTCAGCATTAGCTTGAGCAATTACACAATCGTTTAGTAATATGTTTTTGAACTATGTGCATGTAAAAATGCAGGAATTAAACCCGTTAAAGCTGCACGAATATCTGCACGCTCATTGATTAATTGATGAGAACCTTCTTCAAGCATTAATAAGGTTTGTAAGCGGAATTTACGACGGATAAATTCGATGTTGTAACGCCAGTCTACTGTTTGGTCTTGCGCGCCTTGTGCCAACCAAACAGGAATACGACATGCTGGACGCTCTTCCATTTCAAACATCCATTTAGACATCGCCAGAATCCAGTCCATACCCATCATTCTAGGCTGTAACGGGTCTTTTAAACGTACAAATCTTAAAAACTCAGGGTTATGGTTATTACGTCGGAAATGTCGTGGTACTTCACGCTTAATACGACGGATAATGCCTAAACCAACAGAGTTATGCCACCATGCAGATTTCGCAGGACGAATCAGCGGTGAAAGTAATAAAACCCGCTCTACAAATGGATTTTCACGACGTTGGGCAAACTCCAGTAGATGATGCATCCAAATTGCACCACCTGTACTTTGGCCAATACCTAACCATGGTTTTGGCAATTGATCAGCATTTTTAACATATTGATAAACTGCATGTAACACTTGTTGATAATGATCAAAGTTTTGAATATTGGCAGGTGAACCATTACTAAGACCATGCCCAGGTAAATCATAAGTTAATACACTAAAGCCTTGCTCAAGTAATTCTTTGACAATGGGCTGATAAATCCCGCTATGTTCTAAATATCCATGCAGTAAAAATACAGTGCCCTGAATTTTATCGAACTTGGTTTTAGTTAAATCAGGCTGAAAAATTTGCACGTGCAGCTTGAACAACGGCATTTGTACATAACCTTGCCAATGCTCACAATCTAGCAAATGAAAACCATAAAGCTGTCTATATGCCTGTAACTCTACACTTGGCTCAAAGGCTCGATTTAGGTTTAAAGGCTGTAAAATTTGTGGCGTGGTGTCTCGACTCGGTACAGGTAAATCGAGCTGTTTTAAAATGCTTGGATTCAAAAAAGGCAAATCAGACATTAAGGCACCTCGCGACATGCGCTAGAACCAAACAAGACATCCCGAATGGTGGCAAGCATTTCGTAATTAGCACGACGGCTGTGATCATAATTTTGTTCACTAGGACGCCATGCGGTAAGCTGGGTAGGCATTGGAGCTTCTACAGGAATGGTTTCTATACCGTTCAAGGCAAATAACCGTCGTGTACGCGGCATGTGATAACGGTCTGTAATCAAAATCACCGTAGGTGCACCACCCTTTTTTTGTAATAATAACGAACTAAAACGTGAATTTTCACAAGTATTCATACTGCGATCTTCTAATAATTTTGCATCGACTTCGTATTGTTGTAACCAGCGCTGCATATAAGGTGCTTCTACACCGCTGAGTACAATTGGCAATTGATATTGTTTTACCACCGCCAAAGTCGTTTCTAAACGCAGACGTGTATAGTGATTTACTACAATATCTTTACCATTGTCATCTAAGGTTAATCCACCACCTAACACCACTATCGCATAAGGTTTCGAGTTTTCTGGTATTTTGGGGATGTTTTGTTGATGAATCAAAGCAATATCTTTAAAAATCTCTTCATCTACAGTGTTATTTTCGGCTTCGGCAATTTTATGTGTATTTAAAAACTCAAAATATTGTTCCATTAATGCCTGATTTTCATGGCTGTCTAAATTCAGTAGAGCTTTGACATTTTCTGAAGGGTCTTCAGGTGAAATTTCTGATGCTGCTGTAGGCGCAAGCAATGGTACCTGTGGCTGATCTTGCTCTAATTCTAATTTTCTTTGATTTTGCTCTTCTACAATCAAGGCCTGTAAAGCTTGATAACGTGCCTGAATCAGAGTTAAATTTTGTGAATTTTCAGATTTAATTTCTTGTTCCATTAACTTTAAATAAGCTTGTCGGGCAATCCATAAATCTGAACCAGGTTCTAAGCTGTCTTGATCACTAAAAGCAGCCATTTGCTGACTTTTCGCCGCTACTTCATTCACTTCGACTGGCACGAAGGTATTTAAAGCTTTTACCACCATTTTTGAATAAAAAGGTGAATAGATAAAAATCATTAGACAAGCAAATAATACAAATAACACCGTCGCTATTTGTACTAGTCTGACCATCCAATGGGTATGTTTCATCTATTTTAACCTACGGGCTGATGTGCACGAATCAAACCTGTGTCATCAAATAAGACAGGTTCAGGTTCTAACAAAATACCAAAACGGCTCAATACATCATGTTGCACGGCACGATAAGTCTGCTGCACATCTGCCAAGGTAGCCTCTGCATAATTGACCAAGACCAAAGCTTGTTTATGGAACATACCGACTGCACCTAATTGTTTCCCTTTCCAGCCAGCCTGATCGATCAGCCAACCAGCGGCAATTTTAACCTGCTCATTCGGCTGCGGGTAATGGGGTAAATTCGGATATTGTTGTGTAATTTGGTCAAATTGTTGTGCAGAAATGACTGGATTTTTAAAGAAACTGCCAACATTAGGATACTCAGCAGGATTCGGCAATTTGCTTTGACGTATCTGAATGACTTGTTGCTGCAAGTTTTCAGCAGTTTGATCATCACCGACCGCAGCTTTTAAGTCACCATAATTTAATTTTAGCGCTGCGTGTTTCAGTAATTTAAAGGTCACATGCGTAATAATGTAACGATTAGGCTGATCTTTAAAAATACTGTGCCGATAAGCAAACTGACAGTCTTGCGCAGAGATAGAACAGAATTGTTGCTGATCACGGTCATAAACATGCACAGACTCTATAAACTCGCCGACTTCGACCCCATAGGCCCCAATATTTTGTACTGGTGAAGCACCGACCAAACCAGGAATTAACGCTAAATTTTGCAGACCGTAGAGTTTTTGTGTAGTTGTCCACAACACAAAATCATGCCAGACTTGCCCTGCTCCTACTTTCAATGTGACGCTTGTTGCATCTTCGCTCAGTTGTTCGATGCCCTGAATATCCATGTGCATCACCAATGCATGAATATGTTCAGGCAATAACATATTGCTGCCACCTGACAAAATTAGCACATTTAACTGTTCAGATTTGGCAAATGCCAAGGCATCTAAAATATCCTGCGTATGATGAATTTTCACATAATGCGAGGCTGTAGCATCCAAATTTAAGGTATTGAATGGTTTGAGTTGCATAGAATGTTGAATGTGCATAACTTAAACCTTAACCTTTAATTCAAATTGTTGTTGCAGCACCTGTGCCCATGCACGACTGCTTGACTCACATTGATCGAGCACACGTTCAAAACCATCGGCTTTACCATAGTACGGGTCGGGTAATTCTTGCTGAGTATAGAGAGGATCATGCTCACTCATTAAGGCAACTTCGGCACGTAAAGTACCAAATTCAGCTTTGGCACGCTGCATCAAGGCCTGAATATTGCTTAAGTTTTCCAAATCCATCGCCAGAATTAAATCAAACTCGATAAAGTCTTGAATCTGTAATTGGCGTGCACGTAAAGCAGATAGGTCATAGCCACGTTTCAACGCATGCTGCTGGCTGCGTAAGTCGGGTGCTTTACCTGGGTGATAATTACTGGTTCCTGCAGAATCTACCCAAACATTCAGTTGCTGTTCATCACAAAAATGTCGCAGTACAATTTCTGCCGTAGGTGAACGGCAAATATTTCCTAAGCAAACACATAACACCTTGTATGGCGTTTGGGATGACATAAACAACCTCAGAGCTACTTTATTTTTAAGAGCCTTATGTTAAGTTATTTATGATATGAATCCTATATCGTGACTGCACAATAATGTTGAATTAGGTATAAATAATAAGGATAAGCGTATGCAAAATTTTCAATTTCAAACCGTTGGCAACATTATTTCAGGACTTGGCTCAATTTCTGAGCTATACAATATTTTAAAAGCAAAGCCTTACCAACGCCTATTATTGGTCACCGATGCTGGGATATTACAGCAACAATTGCATCTGCCTATTTTAGAAATTTTGGAACAGCTTCAACTAGATTATGCAATTTACGCAAATGTGCAAGCAGACCCCGCAGAACAGATTGTTTTAGATGCGGTTGCCTTTGCCAAACAGCAAAAAATTGACGTGGTTTTTGGGTTTGGCGGTGGCAGCGCTATGGATGTTGCCAAAATCATTGCTGTATTGAGTCATCCTGAACAACACCAACAACTGTCAGACTTATATGGTGTGGGCAATGCTCAAGCACCACGTCTACCCTTAATTTTAGTACCCACTACTGCGGGCACAGGTTCTGAAGTGACACCTATTTCGATTGTCACCACAGGTTCGACCAGTAAAACTGGCATTATCTCGCCTATTTTATATGCCGATGTTGCTATTTTAGATGCCAATTTTACCCGCAACCTGCCTGCACAGATTACCGCAGCCACTGGGATTGATGCGATGGTACATGCCATTGAAGCCTATACCTCCAAAATCAAAAAAAATGCTTATTCAGACTTACTGGCAAAACAGGCACTGCGTTTATTGGATCAAAACTTGAAATTGGTGCTTGAAGATGGCAACAATATGCAAGCACGTCAAAACATGCTATTTGGCTCAATGTTGGCAGGACAAGCCTTTGCCAATGCTCCTGTTGCCGCAGTCCACGCACTCGCCTATCCCTTAGGTGGACATTTTCATATCTCGCATGGGCATAGCAATGCCTTAGTACTGACTGAGGTTTTAAAATTTAATGCACCTGCAGCCAAACAAGATTATGCTGAACTCATGTGCTGGTTAGACCCACGTAGTAAAGGCTGCACCGATGGACTGTGTGATTTGTTTATCGATCATTTTCAAAACCACCTTGAGCAGAGTGGCTTAACATTAAAACTCAATACACTAGGCGTACCAGAAAATATGTTAATACAACTTGCAGAAGATGCCCTGTTACAAACTCGCTTGCTACAAAATAATCCTAGAGAATTACAGGTACAGGATGCCTTAAACATTTACCAAGCCATTTATGCTTAATGGATGAAAAATTGCAACCTATCAACAACTCAACGAATCGTGTTCAGCCACCGCCACCATTAAAAAATATAGAGTTAACTTTGTGAAACCTGAAATTAAAACCCGTAATCAATACACTTTTTTCGTTCCCATTCAAACCCGCTGGGCAGACAATGACATGTATGGGCATGTCAACAATGTCACCTATTACAGCTATTTTGACAGTGCGGCCAATGCCCTATTGATTCAGAAAGCTGGTTTTGAACCCAAACGATCACCTTGCATTGGTTTAGTGGTTAGCTCCACCTGCCATTTTTTACAAGAATTGTCTTATCCCGAAGTCATTGAGGTCGGAGTCGCCATTCAAAAAATTGGGAATTCATCGTTGATTTATGATTTGGCAATTTTTAAGCATGGACAACAACAAGCCTCTGCACAAGGGCAAGTGGTGCATGTGTTTGTAGAACGAAATACACGTCAAAGTTTCCCGATTCCACAAAATATGCGTGAAGCTTTACAAGCCTATATGAGTGTAGACTCAGTCTGATCTAGAGCTAAAAATAAGGCTGGTTTGACCCAGCCATTTGATTTAAACGTTAAATTCTGCAGTTTGAGTCTGTTTATTTGAGCTGAATATTGTGCAATTCGCCTTCAAAGTTTTGCAAAAGCTCTTGCACAGCAGGCTCTTGATGTAACAAGTTTTCTGCTCGTTGATACGCTCGTTGTTTACGTTGTTGCTGCAAAACATACGGCGTGGTGTCATCTACATTTTCATATTGCACTTTAAACAGCGTTTTACTCCATTGGCTTTTTAAAGCGCCTTCCAAGGTATGTTGCAATTGCGCTAAAAGCTGTTGGTATTGCTCTGGAATATGAAAAATTGATTCACCATCAATCTGCCCAGTCATCACCCCATGCTGCGCTAGCTCTTGTACAGCTGGAGAAAGATCACTGTGTCTAAACCAATATTCCCACTTGTCTAAAGTCCACTCACCCTCTAACACCTGCGGCTGTAAGCGCAGAATATCCTGTGGCATTAACTGCGCATCACCGTTCTGTGTAGAGGTTGTATTTTGTGGCTGTGCTGCGGTGATAGCAACATCTACAGAAATATCTTGCACAGAATCAAATAAAGAGGCTTCTCCCTCATTGGTGCTTGAAGCGTCATTTGTAGAATCTTGATCAGACGGCGTTAATTCTAAAGGCTCAGGGTCTGCTAATGTTTCAACGCTAGCTAATGGCGCAACCGCATCAAAACTTTCCAGTAAAAAGTCATCCTGATTTGATGTATTGGTTGCCGCTACCGTATTCTTTTCTGCTTCGCTTTCTAAACCAAATAACGGTTCTGCTGCATTTGGGTCGAATACAATCTGTTCGGTTTGAGCTGTGTTTTTATCGCTTAATACTTCAGGTGCTGACTGTTCCACAGTACTTTCAGGCAGCGCATGCTCATGATTCTGAACCACACCACTCTGTTCATCGCCCTCAGGTTCATCATCCAAGAAGTCATCAGAAGATGGTTCTGCTATGGCAGTCTGCGCTGTGTTTTGCTCAAGGTATTCATCATCACCATATTCAAATCCATCAATATCCTGCCCAACAGCATGATGAGTTTGAATATCAGATGCTGCAACTGCGTCCAATTCAGTCGCTTGATGCATCTCAACGGCTGAATTTTGCATTACAGGCTGAGGGGCTTGCTCACTTTGAGTAACAAACTGAGTAGATTCAGGTGCTGTTTGTGCCGTATTAGGTACAGCAGAAACCAACACTTCATTAACTTGCAAAGGACGAAATGCCAGCAAACGCAGCACACACATTTCAAAACCTTGCTCTTGGGTTACTGCAATTTGTAAATCGGCACGTCCTTTACAGGCAATCTGATAATAGAGCTGAATATCCTGTGCAGAAATCAGTCCTGCAAGCTGTTGTATTTTTTGATTGATCTCAGCACTGTATTTCAGGTTCAAATCTGGCAGATATTGCATGATTGCCAGTTCGTGCAGTGTCGAAATCAATTGATCCAGCACCAAAGACACATCTAAAGCTTGCTGTCTGAATTGCAATAACAACTGACTCACACGCTGCTGCTGGTTTTGATGAATCGCTAAAATCAAATCATAAATAATGGTACGGTCAATCAGCCCCAACATGTCTTTAACATCTTGATGATGAATTTCACCCTGACCATAGGCAATTGCTTGATCAGTCAAAGACATCGCATCACGCAATGAACCTTGAGCGGATTCAGCAATCTGCCAAATCGCATCTTGCTCGGCCACAATCTGTTCTTTGGCTAAAATATCTGTTAAATGTTGCGTGATTTCGTCAATTTGCAAAGGACGCAAAGTAAATTGCAGACAACGTGAAATCACCGTGATTGGGAGTTTTTGAGGGTCTGTGGTCGCAAACAGAAACTTTACATGCTCTGGTGGTTCTTCCAGAGTTTTGAGCAAAGCATTAAATGAATGCGTAGACAGCATGTGCACTTCGTCAATCAGGTAAACTTTGAAACGACCTTGCGTCGGAGCATACGGTACGTTATCTAATAACTCACGTGTATCTTCAACTTTGGTGCGAGATGCCGCATCAATTTCGATCAAGTCAATGAAACGACCTTCGTTGACTGCTGTACAGGTTGGACACACTTCACACGGGGTTGATGTCACGCCTGTTTCACAGTTCAGGCATTTGGCCAAAATACGCGCAATCGTGGTTTTACCTACGCCGCGCGTACCTGTAAAAAGATAAGCATGGTGTAAACGACCACGTTCTAAAGCACTGGTCAATGCCCGTGATACATGGTTTTGCCCCACCAACTCATTAAAATTACGAGGACGATATTTACGCGCAAGTACCTGATACATGAATGCTCCTTTTTACAGGTCTAAGCATACTGTTTTTTTGCACAAGAGTGAACGTACAATCACGCTTAAAACCAGCCTTTACACCCTTGCAACTGCCGATCTGCACAGCGAATCGCTTCCTGACTCAACCCCCAAAGTCGATAATCACCAATTAAAGAACCTGCAGCAAAATTATGGGTATAAGCAAAGCTGAGCTGACGCTCAGGATCACACCACGCCCCTGAACCATTAAAGCCCATGTGTCCAAAACCATTTGATGCCTTACCCAAACTTAAAATACGGTGATACCCCAAACGCCAGAGCATCGGGATAGGCATAACCCGATCACGCTGTCGGTATTGTACTTGGCTTAATTGTTGAAAGATCGCAGGCTGAATGAATTGCCGCCCATCTAAAGAGCCACCCTGCGCCAACATGGCATAAATACGTGCCAAACTTTGCGCGCTAAAAACGCCATTGGCTGCAGGAATCACAGCCTGTAAACCCTCATCGCTAAAAAAGCTAAAACTTTTCATACCTTTGGGAATCATACCATCCTGAAAGTCTTGCGGATCTTGCCCACTCCAAGCAATGGCTTTATCTAAAATAGACACAGGACGCTGCACAGACTTAGATTTTGGGGATGGCGATGTTGATACCTTATTGGCTGGAGGTGTTACGGATTTTGGTTGAGTAACAGGTGTTGTTTTAAATGGACGTGCGACACGGGAAAGCTCAGATGCAGGTACACCAAAATAAGCTCCATCCAAAGCCAAAGGTTCAACCAAATATTGCTGCATCAACTCAGCCAAAGATTGCCCTGTGGCTTTTTCTAAAATTCCCCCAACAAGCCAACCAAAAGTTAGAGGTTGATAAGCCGCCTCAGTAGCCACTGCAAAACGTGGTTTAGCTTGAGCCAAAACATTCAGCATGTGTGACCAATCTGCCATTTCAGTTGCATCGGCAATGATATTGCGAATGTCATACAAACCACTTTGATGACTCAGCACATGCCTTAGCGTCATACTGGCTTTGCCATTTTGAGCAAATTCAGGCCAATACAGACAAATGGGCGTATCGTAATCGAGCAAACCCTGACTGACTAAAATATGCGCAAGTGTTGCCAACACCCCTTTCCCTGTGGAATAACACACCGATAACGTATCTGACTGCCAGTCTTCAGTCGCGGATTTCTTACCCGTCCATATATCGACAACTTTTTGACCCTGAAAATATACTGCAAGTGCCGCACCGCCTTGTTGAGTACGTGCATCTTGCAGGCGGCTAAATTGCTTGGCTAAATCTTCAAATTCAGGTGTAACCCATCCCGCATAATTTCTAGTTTGTGCAAATAGGTAATCTTTAATGTGTTGCATGTTCCCATCCATGGAATTGTTAGACACTGCGACCTAAATTTAACGCCGCAAAAAGAGAAAGCCTAAATTTACAAAATTTAGGCTTTTATCTATTTATAGCGCAGTAACTGTTCCTGTTACATGCGGTTTTTGATTTTTACTGTTACGAATCAAAAAGTCGGTATTTTTAGCTTCCTTTGCAGTTAAAAACTCAACTTTTGAAGGCAAATACATTGGGAGTTTGAACCAAACATCGGCTTCATAGGCATCTGGCAAAGTTAAGCTTGATAAAGCTTTAGCTTTACTCCACATACCGTGAGCAATGGCTTGTTTAAATCCAAATGCTTTTGCGGTAATGGCATGAATATGAATCAGGTTAAAATCACCAGAGGTTAAGGCATAACGGCGTCCCGTATTTTCAGAAACTTCCCATTCAGCCTGAACAGCATAATTAGGAGCTTTACTTTCTGCTGCTTTGCTTGCTGCTTTAGTGGTGGTTTTTTGACGAGCTAAATACGTGGTAATGCCTTCAATAACCACGTCATTTCCTACTTTTACAGTAGTGATAAAATCAAACTGCACACCTTTGTCGTGCGGTTGAAGCTCACCAAATTTACATGACAAAGTCAGCTGTTCATTCACCCCAACTTTACGACTTTGCTTGACTTGATTGCGAATGTGCACCAAACCCAAAATTGCAAAAGGAAAAGCTTCTTGCGTCATCATGTGCATTTGCAGACTTTGCGACAAAACAGCCAAGTAAATTGCTGGAATATAGCCGTTGTTTTTAAAACCTGTTACTGCGTTATAGGCTTTTAAATGCTTTTGATCGACCTTAAATGAATCCACCACATATTCAACTTGCGGCAGCACTTTTTCGCCTTTGGGCTTTTTAAAAATTAAGCTCTGAATCACTTTAGGATAGGCTAAATACGGTTTTGGAAGTTGACTAAAATGGCGAGTATTCATACTGAACCTTTGAGAAGTTTTTCTAATTTATTTAATGGAGTTCTCTCTCCCGTTGAGAGAGAGCTAGAGAGAGGGTGAATAATATATCCCCTTATCTCCCTCTCCTAAATCCTCTCCACAAGGGAGAGGACTTTAATGTGTTAAGCCCCTAACAAACTTTGACCACAGACACGAACCACGTTGCCGTTGATCCCTGTCGATGCAGATGAAGCAAAGTAAGCAATGGTTTCTGCAACATCTACAGGTAAACCACCTTGACTCATTGAGTTCATACGGCGGCCCGCTTCACGAATAGCAAATGGAATTGCAGCAGTCATTTGCGTTTCAATAAAGCCTGGAGCAACTGCGTTGATGGTAATACCGTTGTTTAGAACTGGTGCTGTAAACTTCACGACACCTACCACACCTGCTTTTGACGCTGCATAGTTAGTCTGACCTAAGTTACCCGCAATACCTGAAATTGAAGATACGCAAACAATTCGACCATTGGCATTAAAACCTTCATTTTCTAACAAGTAATCATTAACACGCTCAATTGCAGACAAGTTAATGTTAATTACCAAATCCCAAAGCTCTGGTTTCATATTCGCCAAAGTTTTGTCACGGGTAATGCCGGCATTATGCACAATAATATCCAAACCACCCTGCGCAGCAGCAGCTGATTTAATTTGCTCACCTGCATCTGCAGCAGTAATGTCAATTGCTAAAGTTGAACCACCAATTTCAGCAGCAACACGGTCTAGGTCAGCTTGCTGTTGTGGAACGTCCAGGCAAATCACATGTGCACCATCACGAGCCAATACATGGGCAATCGCTTCACCAATACCACGACTTGCACCCGTTACCACAGCAGTTTTACCTGCCAATGGTTTTGCCCAGTCTACATCAACTGTTGCAGCATTCGACACACGAATAACCTGACCTGAAACATAAGCAGAACGTGGAGAAATAGCAAAACGTAAAGTTGATTCTAGGTTTTCACCTGCGCCTTGATCGACATAAATTAAGTTAGCGGCAATGCCTTTTTTGAACTCTTTGCCAACTGACTTCACAAATCCTTCCAATGCACGCTGAGCAATGGCTTTTTTGACGCTGCCCGCAGTTTCTGGTGTTGTTCCCACCACCACCACTCGGCCAGAAGCCTGAATTTGGCGTGCAATTGGGTTAAAGAAATCATACAGTGCTTTTAATTGTTCTGAATTTTCAATACCTGAAGCATCAAATACCACAACTTTAAATTTAGACTCTTTATCGCCTGAGTTAAACGCACCTAAATTTAAGCCTACTTTTGCTGCAGCCTGTTGCAATTCTGCGTTATTGCCCGCGTAACTGTTGGCATGTACATTGGCCAATACTTGTGCAATTGCTGCAGACAAGTCGCTTGCAGGTGCTGCGCCTAAAAGTACCGCACCTTTTACCACAGGTGTTGCAGACTCAAAACGCTCTAAAAAAGTTGGGGATGGAAGACCCAAATTTTTAATAACAAATTTACCAATAGGAGATTTAGCAAATGTTTGGTATTGATCAGTCATGGTTATTATCTCTCATAAATTCATTTTTTGATGGAATACACGTTATCTTTAAACATCAATATGATGCCAAATGCCCGCATTTCAATAGCGCCACCCGTTTCTGCTAAATCATACTTGAGTTAATAATCAGATGTCTTGACCTGAATGCATTCTGCAATGTCATTGTAGTCAATTCAGCTGTCATACTATTATGCTAATGTACGCATCAAGTAGACCTTTAACATGCTTGGAAAAGCCTTATGAGCAAGACAACTCAAGAAAATCCAGCAGTGGAAAATTCTGCAACGGAAAATGTGTCAAATACATCAACTGGTACTAAACGTACAAGCAAAAGTACTAACACTGCAAGCCGTTCCAACACGAGTACGACAAAAACTACACGTACCCGCACGACCAGCCGTGCTAAAACAACTGCTTCAACGCAAACAAAAGCACCTTCTAATACTAAGACCTCTGTTCAACAGGATAAAATTATGAGCCAAAACACTGTTCGCCGCGTTGCTATTATCGGTGGTAACCGTATTCCTTTCGCACGTTCAAATGGTGCTTACTTTAGTGCATCTAATACAGATATGTTTACAGCAGCATTAAATGGCTTGGTTGAACGCTTCAATTTACAAGGTCAGCGTTTAGGTGAAGTGGTTGCTGGCGCAGTACTCAAACACAGCCGTGACTTCAATATGACCCGTGAGTGCGTACTGAATACTGCCCTTGCACCTGAAACACCTGCTTACGATTTACAACAGGCGTGCGGTACTGGTTTGCAAGCTGCATTTTTAGTCGCCAATAAAATTGCTTTGGGTCAAATTGATGTAGGTATCGCAGGTGGTGTAGATACTACTTCTGACGCACCAATTGCCTTTGGTGATGGTTTACGTAAAGCTTTGCTTGAACTCAACATTGCAAAAACAGGTAAAGACCGCTTAAAAGCATTAACTAAAATCAACGTTAAAGACCTGATGGATGCGCCACGTAATGGCGAACCACGTACTGGTTTATCTATGGGCGACCACCAAGCAATTACAACGCTTGAATGGGGCATTTCTCGTGAAGCGCAAGATGAACTCGCAGCATCTTCACATCAAAAAATGGCTGCTGCTTATGATGAAGGTTTCTTTGACGATCTCATCACACCATTCTTAGGTTTAGAGCGTGACAATAACTTACGTGCAGATTCAACTGTAGAAAAACTAGCGAAGTTAAAACCTGCTTTTGGTAAAGGTGATGCGCGTACCATGACTGCGGGTAACTCTACCCCACTTACCGATGGTGCATCATGTGTATTGCTTGCATCTGAAGAATGGGCAAAAGCCAACGGTCATGAAGTCTTAGCTTATTTGACTTTCCAAGAAACTGCAGCAGTTGATTTTGTAGGTAAAAAAGAAGGCTTGTTGATGGCGCCTGCTTATGCCGTACCACGTATGCTTGAGCGTGCGGGCTTAACTTTACAAGACTTCGATTATTACGAAATTCACGAAGCGTTTGCATCTCAAGTATTGTCTACCTTAAAAGCATGGGAAGATCCAAACTTCTGTAAAGAACGTTTAGGTTTAGAAGCACCTTTAGGTTCAATTGATCGCAGCAAACTAAACGTTAAAGGTTCATCTTTAGCGGCAGGTCACCCATTTGCAGCAACAGGTGGTCGTATTATTGCAACTGCAGCCAAACTTCTGAATCAAAAAGGTTCTGGTCGTGTATTGGTTTCAATTTGTGCCGCAGGCGGTCAAGGTGTAACAGCAATTATTGAAAAATAATTCTGTCTTAACCTGATTTAGATTCAAATAAAAGCCACTTTGCAAGTGGCTTTTTCTATTGTGTGGCACCTACTGCAACGACACAAGTAGTCGCTTCTAGTTTATGTGCGGTATTGAGGTGCATAACCTAATTTAGCCTCAATATGGTCATAGCAATATTGGAAAATAAAGGTATAGACCAAAATGCTGAGCGTCATCACCAAATCAACTAAAATCGCCTGCCCGATCGACATTTGTAAGGCATAGGCCACCATTGGAATGGTCGCGAGCATCAGTCCGCCTTCAAAACCTACGGCATGTAATACCCGTATTTTCAAGGTTCTATTGAGTTTGTGTTTGGCTTCAAACTTTTCAAAATAATGATTAAACAGCATATTCCAAAGCACCGAAGTCACTGCCATTGCAATACCTAAACCACCAGTAACTTGCATGGGCATTTCAAATACAAAACTAAGTGCCAAAGCAATAATAATTAATAAAACTACTTCATAGCTCAGCGCATGTAGCAATCTTCTTTTGGAAATTAACATGATCCCACTCAATGACGTTAAATACTGAGGAGTATTTTATGTTCATAGTTTTGAACGTTCGAGTTAGAATCTATCAATAATATTGAAAGATGAATCAAGTACCAATAATGAATATCAACCAAGATCAGCTGATTATTTTTATAACTGTCATGGAAATGGGTTCTTTTTCCGCAGCTGCACGTAAATTAAATAAAGTACCGTCTGCAGTCAGTATGTCGATAGCCAATTTAGAAATTGATTTAGACTTAAATCTGTTTGAGCGAGTTGGGCGTGAACCTATTCCCACTCCACAAGCCCAGATCTTGTATGAAAAAAGCAAACAACTGCTTATCGAAATGAAACAATGGAAGCAGCATGCTTTTGCCCTCAGCTCAGGACTCGAATCACATTTAAATATTGTGGTGGTGTCTGAATTACTACACACACGCTGGACAGATTATATTGTGCTGTTAGAACAGCAATTTCCAGAATTACAGATCAATATTTTCTCTGCCCCGCAAGAAGATGCACTACAGCTGCTCATGACCCAAGCAGCCGATTTAGCATTTATGTTTGAACGTGAACAATTACAAAGCAGTGAACAATTTGTTGAGTTAAAGCGCGAAGTTTTAGTACCTGTTGCGGCCAAACACACCGCATTGGCTGCTTTATCTCAGGTGAGTTTTGAGCAAATTGCACAGAGTCGGCAAATTGTGGTGGCCAGCCGTGATCAACAGATTAAACCTGAATTATTGTTCTCTAAACAGTATTGGCGTACCGACAATCATCACTCTGCCTGCAGCATGATTAAACAGGGTTTAGGCTGGGGTGTCCTGCCCTTAGAAATGCTAAATGAATATCCCGAATTGCAAACCGAATTGAAGATTTTGCAATTGCTCGACTTCACACCGAAATTTGAATATTTTGTCGATTTAGTCTGGAGTCGGGAAAGCCAACTGGGTGCTGCTGCTCATTTTTTGATTAATCACGTCCGAAATCTGAGAAAAACTGGCAAATAATCTATAAACTCGGCCGCTTTTGACTTGGGTTAAAAGCTGTTTGTGATATAACTGAATGTATAAGCATTAACCTAAGAACTAGATCTCGCATGACCCAGACAGCCTTACACCAATTAAAAAACTTAACCACAATTGTTGCAGACAGTAGCGACTTAGCTGCGATTGAAAAGTTTCGTCCTTTGGATGCGACCACCAACCCATCTTTAATTACTGCTGCAGCCAATCAACCTGAAAATAAAGCCTTAATTGAAGCAGCATTTGAACAAGCTAAATCAGAAAACTATACAGGCGATGCACTGGTTGAACGCAGCATTGATATTTTAACGGTCAAATTTGGTGTTGAAATTTTAAAGCTCATTGAGGGGCGTGTTTCAACGGAAGTAGATGCATCTTTGTCTTATGACACAGAAGCGACCATCGCCAAAGCCAAAGCATTATTGGCGTTATATGATGCTTATGGTATTTCTTCAGACCGTATTCTGATTAAAATTGCTTCAACGTGGGAAGGAATCCAAGCCGCAAAAGTATTGGAAGCTGAAGGAATTCATACCAATCTAACCTTATTGTTTGGTTTGCATCAAGCACATGCCTGTGCAGATGCCAAAGTCACCCTGATTTCACCATTTGTAGGTCGTATTCTAGATTGGTATAAAAAAGCTGAAAATGTCATGTATTACCCAATTGAAAAAGATCCGGGCGTACTTTCAGTGAAGAAAATTTATCAATTCTACAAACAGCATCAAGTACAGACTGAAATTATGGGGGCAAGTTTCCGTAGTGTTGATCAAGTGTTGGCTTTAGCAGGCTGTGACTTACTCACTGTTGCACCAAATTTATTGGCAGAACTTGAAGCTGATGAGCGTGAAGTACTCGCTGCATTATCTGCAGATGACATTCAAGTTCAGGCAGAACCACTTGCTGCCATTGAAAAAGAGCAATTTAAAGCACAGCTTGAAGCTGACTTAATGGCCTTTCAATTATTGCAAGGTGGGATTGATGGCTTTATTAAAGCGCGTGAGCAACTTGCCACCCTATTACGCCAGTCGTTTGGTTTAGATGTAGACATTAAAGCTTAATCTTTAAGCTAAACCACGTATCATCCATAATATTTAGTAAGCCGCTTAACCGATGTTGCTATAATCCAACATCGGTTTTTTATTGGGATGAGTTGGCAGTGTTTGGTATTACAGACCTCAGCACATTCATCATTGGCACGACATTAATTGTGCTTTTACCTGGCCCAAACTCTTTGTATGTGATGTCTGTGGCCTCACGTTTTGGCATCCGCACAGGTTATGCCGCTGCACTAGGTGTGTTCACTGGCGATCTGATTTTAATTTTATGCACGATTCTTGGGGCAGCATCTTTATTACATGCTTTTCCATGGCTATTCACCTTATTAAAAGTTGTTGGTGCGCTCTACTTAGGCTATTTAGGTATCAAACTGCTGATGGCAGCCTATAAAACATGGTTTCCAATTTTTCGAATAAAACTTGCATCATCTGCAGCTGCGCCACCTACAACGACCACGATCAGCCCCGAACAAACAGCACAGATACATCCTTATCGTACAGCCTTGATGATTAGCGTGATTAATCCTAAGGCTATTTTGTTTTATTTATCGTTTTTTGTGCAATTTGTTCATCCTCATTATGCTCACCCAATGCTCAGTTTTGCTATCTTGGCTATCGTCTTGCAAATCATTAGTATGGGATATTTATCGCTACTGATTTTCTCTGGGGTAAAATTGGCCAGCTATTTTAATCAACGCTATAAAATTGCCGCATTTTGCGTGGCTGTGATTGGGCTACTGTTCTGCGGATTTGGCTTTAGACTGGCGACATCGACCTTATAAAATTTCAAAAACACTTTTGACTACTTGTTCAAATGTGTATCATCACGCTGTAATTGAAAATAACTCTAAGAACTCATGCAAAAACTTTTAAGTGACTTTTCTGTGCCTGCAGTATTTGCTGGCTTTATTACCTTCTTGGTAGGAATCAGTGTATCTGCTGTATTGGTGATTCAAGCCGCCCAAATTCTAGGTGCAAACTCAGCACAAATCAGTTCTTGGTTTTGGGCACTCGGTTTAGGTATTGGCTTAAGTGGGCTAATTTTATCGTGGAAATTTAAATATCCTGTCGCGACATCATGGTCTACTGCGGGATTGGCACTCATTATTGCCACAGGCAGCGGATATAGTCTACATGAAGCCATTGGTGCATTTTTAAGTATCAACTAAAAAGTAAACATGTATTCATTACCAAAACCCTTTGAAATCTGCCCAACCCAACGCTCTATTTGATCTGCCTTCATTACCTTAAAATCCCGCCAGTTATACTTCATCTGCTTCCAAACCATCTCAATTCTATTCAGCTCAGGACTATACGCAGGTAGAAAATACAAAGTCGTTGAATACTCTTGTACAAGAAGCTTGCGCCAATCTACCATCTGTTTGCTGCGATGAATCGAGGCATTGTCAACAATCAACACCAAAGGAACTTGATAGCTGCGTTTCACCTGTGCTGCTACACCCATCAAATAGGCATAAAACCAGCGACTGTTAACGGACTCCTGTAGGCAACTGGTGATCAGATGACCCGTTGACAGGAGACAACCCATCACATTAACTCGCTTTAGTCTTACAGCATCAACCGCATGAACATCGCCTATCTTTGTCCATGCATAACGGTTATCTGGCGTAGCCGAAAATCCTGTTTCGTCGACATAGCCCAATACAATTTCACCACGTGCCGCTTGCTCACGTAATGCTTCAATTTGCTGTTGCGCTTGTCCAAATGCGGTCGGGTCTCTTTTTTTTCAAGCTGTGGCGGGTGCGTTTGAAGACCATGCCTGAATCTCGCAAAAACTTGCGAATAGTTTCAACAGACACGGACACACCGTGTTTTTCATGCAGTTTGACTCGGATTTGTTCTGCATTGAGTGGGCTTGTGTTGACCCACTCTAAGATTTGAGCCTGATAGTTTGATGTCAGTGTATTGGGACGGCCTGAGCGATGACCTTCTTGAATCGATTCAAACTGATGTAGCTCCCAATGTCGGCGTTGTAGCCTTATGGTTTCTGGGATACGCTCTTGTAACGCAGCAACTTCGGCAACAGTTTTACCTTCGGAAAGCCAGAGAATAGTTTGGGCACGTTGTCTTTCACGCCAATGTGCTGCATGCTTGGTCAGGAGAATTAGTTGTGCACGCTGTTCTAAGCTGAGTGGGACGGTAACAATCCGTGGCATGTGCAAACATCGTTTAACCAAAAATGTCTTTTCGCATGTTTAGTTATTTTTGTCAACTTACTGTGCGGGATACTGACTGCAGTTTTAGGCTTCTTAGGTATTTTTGAAAAAGTACTCAATACCATTCCACAAAGTTTAACTAGCGCCATGCTGGCAGGCGTATTACTCAAGTTTGGTGTGGCGTTATTCACCAGTTTACAAGAGGCATGGGCCTTTATTCTGTGTTTATTGGCAGGCTATGTATTGGCCAAACGCTTTAGTCCACGTTATAGCTTTGTTTTAACGGTGCTAATTGGGGTAGCTTTATGCCTGGTTTTTTTTTACAGTTCCAAATCCCTAATGTGCAATGGGGACTTGCCCAACCTGTTTGGATGCAACCTGAATTCAGCTTGTCAGCGATTTTTGGCTTAGCGTTGCCCTTATTTGTAATAAACATGGCATCACAATATTTGCCAGGGCTGGCCATGATTAAAAGTTATGGCTATACCCCGCATGTACGTCATTTAATTGGCTGGACAGGTACGGCACAAGAGCTGTTTGCACCTTTTGGCTGTTTTAGCGTCAATATTGCTGCAATTAGTGCCGCAATTAGTTTGGATGATCAATCACATCCCGATTCAAGAAAGCGCTATATTGCAGGAATCAGCTGTGGCTTGTGTTATATCCTGATGGGGATTTTTGCTGCCACATTAACCAGTTTGCTAATGTCATTCCCCGCTGTTTTTATTACTGCTTTGGCTGGTATTGCCTTGTTGGGTACGATTGGACACAACATCGCCCTTGCCTTTCAAAATACCACGGAACGAGAAGCGGCATTACTGACCTTTTTATTTAGCGCCTCTGGTGTTCAATTTTTTGGTATTGGTTCAGCATTTTGGGGGCTGATTTTTGGTTTTGTGGTTTTAAGCATTTTTAAGTTTAAACATGCCAAAAACTAAATGACTGCTTTGATTATTGATTCATACCAAATACACCTATCAATCCTGATCTGTAGTACTTAGGATAAATTCCACCGTTTTCGCAAAGGTCTGCTGACTTTCTTTTTGGTGCATAAAAAATTGATATTCATGGATAAGCCATGATTTGCTCTCAGGATAAAACGCTGTGGTGACAGGAATCTTGAACTGTTGCAACGCACGTAGCATTGGCATAGATTGGGTTTCCGTTAAAAAATCTTTATTACCGCCACTAATGAAAACTGCAGGATAATCTGCAGTTAAATGCTGTATTGGGGAAATTTGCGCTAAAAACTCACTGTCCTGTTTACGCTCTCCCGTATAGGCTTGCACCAAATTATATACACCCCACTCCACAATATTCATTTCATCAGGTGCTGTTTCGACAAAAGCGTTTAAATCGTAAATTCCACAATGCAAAATTAATCCTTTGACCTGTTTTAGTTGAATAGAAGGTTTAAAGTCTGACTGTTGTGCAAACTGTGGATTACTCAGCAATGCTGCATAATGACTTGCCAAATTTGCACCAGCCGAATCACCCGCTAAATATAGTTGCTGAGGGTTAATGTGGTATTGCTGAGCATATTGAGTTAAGTGCTGTAAAGCCTGATCAATTTGTTGCAACTGAGTCGGATATGTTGCATCAGGTGCAAACTGATATTGCACGGCAACGACATTAAAACCCTGTTCTGCCAATAATTTAAAATAACCACGTGCATGTGCTTTTGAACCTGCAATCCATCCACCACCATGTATCCAAACAATGGTTGGACGCTTGGCTAAATCTGAAAATTGACTGGACTGATATAAATCAAAAGTTAAATGACTTTGGGCTGCATAGACCAAATCACGCTGAACCAATATGTCTTTGGGCGCATAACGATCCATAATTTTTTGTTGCAAACCAGTGCTAAGATTAAATGCGCTGGCAATAATGCGACTATTTTGCTGAGTCGTCTGACAAGCAGTTAAAAGCAAAGCACACAAACACACCCACAAAAATCTCAAAGCACACCCCAAGTATTTATCAAAACAAGGTTTAGTAAACTCAGGCAATTTAAGCCAATTCAGCTCAAATTAAAAGTATAGAATTTGCAATGCATCCAAGCTATAAATTAATAAACCTTTTATTAATCTGCGCCATTTTTCCTCGCTAAAATCAGTATTTATTTAACTTTTATTTACAAGGTAATTAAATGAATTATCAATAATTTTTCAGATTTTAAATTGAACCTGTAACGACTATATGCTATCTATAAGTTAACGGCGAATAATCATAATTTCTGGAGTTACCCGCATGTCTTTTCAAAATATTTTAGTTCCTGTAGATGGTTCACAAATTTCTTTTTCTGCCGTAAAACATGCTGCTGAAATTGCAAAAGCATTTGACAGTAAACTCACGCTAATTAGCTTGGTTGCCGAAGACCCATTTAATGATTCAGATTTTTATTACAACTATTCCTCTACAATCATGAAAGAATATTTTGTACAAGCGACTGCCAATGCACAAAAAGCACTACATGACGCAGATGCAATTGCACAAGAAATGGGGGTCACTGCTGAAACACGTGTAGTTGAAGGTTTGGTTTCTGCAGAAGGTGTGATTAAAACCGCTCAGGCTGCACAGGCAGATTTAATTGTGATGGGCTCACACGGTCGTAAAGGCTTCCAAAAATTATTATTGGGCAGCTTCGCAACAGATGTATTACGCCACACAGAATTACCTGTGCTTGTGATTAAAGCTTAAACCTTATAATTTCTGATCAAAACACATCAGAAAAAGATAACTTACAGATTTTCATAATTTTTAATTATAGATTTAACCAAGGATTTGCCATGACAACCTATAAACACATACTTGTACCTGTAGATGAATCACCAATGTCTTATGCTGCAGCTGAACAGGCAAGATCACTGGCTAAAGAATTAAATTGCCCTGTCACCATTATGAGTGTAATCGCTGTAGATCCATTTGTAGGGGTTGATTTCTATAAAGTAGCTCCTGCTATCACGGACTATTTCATTCAGGCAGAACAGAATGCACAAAATCGTCTTGCTGAAATTGAGCAATCGTTTAGTCGTGAAGGTATTCAGGTAGACACTAAAATTATTCGTGGTGTTGCAGCTTCTGAAGGTATTGTTCAAATTGCCAACGAAATTGGTGCAGACCTGATTATTATGGGTTCGCATGGCCGTACTGGCGTTAAAAAAATGATGTTAGGCAGCGTTGCACAGAATGTCCTCACTCAATCGCCTGTGCCTGTATTAATTGTTAAAGTTTAATAGATTGCTTGCTTTTATTTCTAAAAGCCAAAATCAAATAAAAAAATCCCGCTCAATCAATGAGCGGGATTTTTCTGGATACAAACTTTTAATATCTTTTCTAAACCACGGGGTTTGCGTGGGCAAATTTAGCAGATTTTTAGATTGAATTCAGTCTAAATCTTAATTCACACGATGTGGTAAGCGGAACATTTCGTGGATATCAGTATAAAAACTACGTCCATCTACATTCAGTTCAATTTCCTGCCCACATTCCAATAATACGTGCTTACCCACTTCCACCCATTTAAAGCCTTCACGGGTATTTTGCATTTTTTTAGAAGCGACCAAAGACACCACAATTTCACGACCATTCACTGCTTTCGCAAGCACTTTTTCCATTTTTTTCAATATTTACACCAATTCATTTACAGATAAAAGCTCACATTAAAAATGTAAGTATAATTTTTAGATACAACAAATCTCAACGCATATTAATCGCTTGCATATTAGGGTTATAAAATGCAAAACATTGAGAGATTCCCACGAGAGAATAAATATGTTTTTATTGTATAGTTACATTATAACATAGATTTAAATACTTTTCACATTATCTATAAAGTTCAGCTAAACAAATACCACATTTATTAATTAAACCTAAATTTTAGGGTTGTGATACTATATAACAAACACAATGGATGGTGTTTGATCGCACAAGCCCACTTCGGTGGGTTTTCTTATAATTAACTATAAATAATAGATACTTACACCCCTAAACACACATCATTACACATACTAAAATTATAGCGTTTGATAAAATCCAAATGTAACTTCCAATTAAAAGAGCACTGATTTTAAAATCAATGCCCTCTTTGACTTGTCACACGCTCACAGATTAGCGCATAGTCACAAATTCTTCTGCAGCAGTCGGGTGAATAGCAACGGTATTGTCAAAGTCTTGTTTGGTTGCACCCATTTTCACAGCTACGGCAAAACCTTGCAAAATTTCATCCATCCCATAGCCAATACCATGTACACCAACCACTTTTTGCTCTGCTCCAACACAGACCAATTTCATTTTAGATGCTTGACGGTGCTGAGTTACAGCCGTGTACATTGAGGTAAAAGAAGACTGATAAACTTTAACCTGATCTTGACCATATTCTGCAATGGCTTGGGCTTCGCTAAGACCTACCGTCCCAATAGGTGGATGGCTAAATACCACCGTTGCAACGTTGTTATAATCCAAATATTCATTTGGTTTTTGATTAAATAAGCGTTCTGACAGTTTACGTCCTGCAGCAACTGCAACAGGGGTTAGTTCAATTTTACCAATAATATCGCCTACAGCATAAATGCCTACCTGATTGGTATTTTGATACTGATCTACGCAAACATACCCTTTTTCATCTATTGCTACATTTGCTGCTTCAAGGTTAATTGCCTGTGTATTCGGTTTACGTCCAATCGCCCAAATCAGACAATCTACCTCATGTTGTGAGCCATCTTCCAAATGTAGCAATAAGGACTGATCGGGCTGTTGGGTGATTTTTTTCGGAATGGCCTGAGTATGTACCTGAATATGCTCATTACGCATACATTCAAGTAATGTTTCACTTAAAAAAGCATCCAAACTGCGCAGTGGTAATTGCTTACGAATGAATAAGCCAACTTCCGAGCCGAGTGCATTTAAAACACCTGCCAGCTCTACGGCAATATAACCAGAACCAATAATCGCGGTACGTTTAGGTAATTTTTCTAAAGCAAAGAAACCGTTAGAATCTATTCCTAATTCTGCACCTTCAATCTCTGGACGTGTGGGTTCAGTTCCTGTCGCAATCAGAATATGATCTGCTGTGTAGTGTTGTTGATTCACTTCTATAGTTTTTTCGTCAACAAATTTGGCAAACCCCTGAATCACATCGACATTATTTTTAGCTAAACCCGATTGATAAGAAGCGTGAATTCGCTGAATGTAGGCTTGTCGATTCTGAATGAGCGTATCCCAATCATGCGATTTTAATTCAGTGTTAAAACCGTAATCTGGGCCATATTTTAGAATGGCATCGGCAATTTGGGCCGAATACCACATGACTTTTTTAGGCACACAGCCTACGTTTACACAAGTACCACCTAAATCTGCTGATTCAATTAAAGCGCATTTTTTTCCATATTGTGCCGCACGATTCACTGAAGCAATACCGCCACTACCCGCCCCAATAACTAGATAGTCATAATGTTTAGCCATTTTATGCCTCATATTGTGTCATTAATTTAAATACTGATCTGCATCAATTCATTGCAGAAAAACAATCCTTTTCATTCAAACTAACATACAAGTTTGTATTTCCCAAGTCAGATGAGGTGAGTAAATGTACAACACGCATAACCCCCTTTTCATGCAAATTGCTTCTCTTATAAAACTGATTATTCACTTAAATTGCATGCATTTAAGGCTACAATATGGCTTTGCTTTTTGTATGATTGGGATAAGTGTGAAACCGCTGTTTTTGTTTTAATTTGTGCTTTTATGACTTCTGATTTATTCCAATCTCAACCCACACAACATGAATTAAGCATGTTTGATGAACTTGATGCCATCAACAGCAAAATGGATGCCCTCTTATTTCGAAATTTGGATAATTACTCTGCCGAAGAGCATGAAAAGATTATTTATAAGGAATATACGCTACTTTATAAAAATTAATATGTGCCAATGGTGCTTAAAAACTCGATACAAGAATATCGACAAAATAATGAGAAAAAATTACTCTCAGAATTAAATGAAATTTACACCGAATACAAAAATGAATATCAAATTCGATGTGAGTAAGACTTATTTTAAAGCATCAAATAGTATCTGTTGAACAATGTTACCAATTTCACAATTCTTTGACTGAATCATGCAAATTAGACCAGAGCTTGACCCACGAATCATAGATTTTACTCAATGGTAAATTCAATGATACAATTCTAAAATAGTTGTTCTTCCGATAAATCAGCATCAAGAACAATCAACTTCGGATGAATTTCCGTCCTTTTTTCACTCTGTGTGAAATGTCTCATTATTTCTTTTTTGTTTCAACAACTACAAAATACGGGGGAATTATGCCTTCCAAAAAAGCATCTTGGTTTGATAACGTCAATCCAAATGTATTTTTTAGTACCGTGATTATTATTGCTGTTTTTTTAGCTCTAGTTTTATTTATTCCAGATGCGTTCAACTTACTTACCAAACAATTAAACCAGTGGATTACCGCTTCTTTTAGCTGGTTCTATGTGCTTGCTGTTGCCATTTTTCTAATTGCACTCACCTGTATTGCCCTATCTAAAATGGGCCATATTAAATTAGGCCCAGACCATAGTGAACCCGAATACAAAAATAGCTCATGGTTTGCTATGTTGTTTACCGCAGGTATGGGGATTGGATTAATGTTTTTTGGTGTAGCTGAGCCTGTCATGCACTATGTTAGTCCACCCACTGGTACCCCTGAAACGATTCAATCTGCACAGCAATCTATGCGCATCACCTTTTTCCACTGGGGTTTACATGCATGGGCTATTTACGCTTTAGTTGGTTTAAGTCTTGCTTATTTTTCTTTTAGACATCACTTACCTTTAAAAGTACGCTCAGGTTTATATCCAATTATTGGTAAGCGAATTTATGGCCCAATTGGCGATGGGATTGATACTTTTGCAACCATAGGAACAATCTTTGGTATTGCAACCACTTTAGGCTTTGGTGTTACTCAAATTAGCTCAGGACTCAACTATTTATTTGGGCTAGAAAATAGCATTCAAACCCAAATTATTTTAATTGTTTTAGTCAGTGCACTTGCATCATTTTCAGTTTTTCTTGGACTGGATAAAGGCATTAAACGACTATCAGAACTGAATATTATTTTGGCGGTAATCCTACTTACATTTGTATTTTTCGCTAGTTCTAGCATCTATGTTTTGCAAACCACCATCCAAAATATTGGCCAATACGTTTCTAATTTATTTGCAATGACCTTTAATCTTTATGCCTATCAACCAACAGGTTGGATTGGCGGTTGGACTATCATGTATTGGGCGTGGTGGATTTCTTGGTCGCCTTTTGTAGGAATGTTTATTGCCCGTGTTTCTCGTGGACGTACCATCCGTGAATTTATTGTTGGGGTATTACTTATTCCAACTGGGTTCACATTGGTTTGGATGGGCTTTATGGGAAATGCTGCGCTATTCAGTATTCTATTTGAAAACCAAGGTAGTTTGGTGGCTGCGGTAGAAAAAGACTCCTCTGTGGCTTTATTTGAGTTTTTAAAGCACTTACCACTCTCAGGTATTTCAAGCTTACTCGCAACAATTTTAGTTTTTCTATTCTTTGTGACTTCTGCTGATTCTGGGTCTTTAATCACTGATTATTTAACAGCAAAAACTGAACACTCCCCTGCATGGCAACGTCTATTTTGGACTGCAACTATTGCTGTACTTTCTATTATTTTATTGATCGCTGGCGGTTTGGAAGCATTACAATCTGCGGTCATTATGAGTGCCCTACCATTCACATTTATTATGCTGTTGTTGTGCTTAGGGCTTATTAAAGCTTTACGTTTAGATGTGATCAAAGTTCAAGCATTACAAAGTGCTCGAATTACGCCTCGCGCAATACATAATCCAAGAAGCTGGCAACAGCGTTTAAGTTTAATTATGCATTATCCGCATAGCGAATCTGAGGTTAAAGCATATATTGAGCACAATGTGCGCCAAGCATTTCAAAATTTACAGCGGGAATTTCAGCGCCGTCAGCTAGATGTATCTATTTTAGAGGTCGATCAAGGCTTATTACTCAAGGTCAATCATCACGATGAAATTAATTTTATTTATCAAGTGGTTGCCAATACTACTCGTGCACCAAGCTTTATGTTGCAGGATCAATATGAAGAAAATCAACAATTCTATATTGCTGAAGTGTTTTTACGTGAAGGCGGTAAAAACTACAATGTGATGGAATGGACGCAAGAAGACTTACTGCAAGATATTCTGGAACAATATGAACGACATTTATATTTCTTAAACGTGGTGCGCAACTAAACAGTAAGCGTCCGCTGAATCCCATACCAATTTTTAATTCGATTTAGGTTTCCAGCAGTTGTTCATGGGTCAGTTGGCTTAAGTCAGGCAGCGTATTCATGACCGCAGTATGCCTGAGGTCATGAG
>NZ_JAAZQY010000079.1:0-1166 GCF_012371315.1 Acinetobacter sp. A1 | reverse complement strand
GAGACTGTAAATTAAATTGTGTAATTGCCTGAATTTGCTATGTTCATATTCACAACGGAGTCAGGCAACATGATGAACAAACAAAAACTAAAAGACCTTGCAGCAGAATTTGCTAAAGGAATCAAAACAGAAGACGATCTCAATCAATTCACCCGATTGTTGACTAAACTTACTGTTGAAACGGCTCTCAATGCCGAACTTACCGAACATCTCGGACATGAAAAGAATGCTCGTAAGAACGGTTCAAATGCTCGTAACGGTTATTCCAGTAAGACCGTGCTGAGCGATGATGGTGAGATTGAGATCACCACACCACGAGATCGTGATGGCACATTTGAGCCACAGCTAATTAAAAAGAATCAGACTCGTATCACGCAAATGGATAACCAAATTCTATCCCTTTATGCCAAAGGCATGACTACCCGTGAAATCGTGGCTACTTTCAAAGAAATGTACGATGCTGATGTATCGCCAACGCTTATTTCCAAGGTGACTGATGCTGTTAAGGAGCAAGTCGCTGAATGGCAAAACCGTCCGCTGGATGCACTCTATCCCATCGTCTATATGGACTGTATTGTAGTTAAAGTCCGTCATAATGGCAGTGTTATCAACAAGGCTGTATTCCTTGCCTTAGGCATTAATCTTGATGGACAGAAAGAACTGCTCGGCATGTGGATGGCTGAGAATGAAGGTGCAAAGTTCTGGCTGAATGTCCTGACTGAGCTTAAAAACCGAGGGTTGCAGGATATTCTGATCGCCTGTGTGGATGGACTAAAAGGCTTTCCTGATGCCATTAACAGCGTATACCCGCAAACCCATATCCAGCTGTGCATTATCCATATGCTGCGTAACAGCTTGAAATACGTATCATGGAAAGATTACAAGGCCGTCACTCAGGATTTAAAAACCGTTTATCAGTCACCTACTGAAGAGGCAGCCTTGATGGCCTTGGATCAATTCGCCCAAACATGGGATGACAAGTACCCACAGATCAGCAAAAGCTGGCGTACACACTGGGAGAATCTAAATACCTTCTTTGCTTATCCAGCCGAGATACGCAAAGCCATCTATACCACCAATGCGATCGAATCATTAAACAGCGTAATACGTCAGGCGATCAAAAAGCGTAAAGTCTTTCCAACGGATGATTCTGTACGTAAAGTGAT
>NZ_JAAZQY010000078.1:0-1174 GCF_012371315.1 Acinetobacter sp. A1 | reverse complement strand
GAACGTAATAAGCCACACGTTAACGTGGGCACAATCGGTCACGTTGACCATGGTAAAACAACTTTAACAGCTGCAATTGCAACTGTATGTGCAAAAACATTCGGTGGTGAAGCGAAAGACTACGCTGCAATCGACTCTGCACCAGAAGAAAAAGCACGTGGTATTACAATTAATACTTCTCACGTAGAATACGACTCTCCAACTCGTCACTACGCGCACGTAGACTGCCCAGGCCACGCCGACTATGTTAAAAACATGATCACTGGTGCTGCTCAGATGGACGGTGCGATCCTTGTTTGTTCAGCGACTGATGGTCCAATGCCACAAACTCGTGAACACATCCTTCTTTCTCGTCAGGTAGGTGTACCTTACATCATCGTATTCTTAAACAAATGCGATATCGTAGACGACGAAGAGTTAATCGAATTAGTTGAAATGGAAGTTCGTGAACTTCTTTCTACTTACGACTTCCCAGGCGATGACACTCCAGTAATCCGTGGTTCTGCTCTTGCAGCACTTAACGGTGAATCAGGTCAATACGGCGAAGACGCTGTTGTAGCTCTTGTTGAAGCGCTTGACACTTACATTCCAGAGCCAGTACGTGCAATCGACCAAGCATTCTTAATGCCAATCGAAGACGTATTCTCAATTTCTGGTCGTGGTACAGTAGTAACTGGCCGTGTTGAAACTGGTATCGTGAAAGTAGGCGAAGAAGTTGAAATCGTTGGTATCAAAGACACAGTTAAAACAACTGTAACTGGCGTAGAAATGTTCCGTAAACTTCTAGACGAAGGTCGTGCGGGTGAGAACTGTGGTGTTCTTCTACGTGGTACTAAGCGTGAAGACGTACAACGTGGTCAAGTACTTGCTAAACCAGGTACAATCAAGCCACACACTAAATTCGATGCAGAAGTATATGTACTTTCTAAAGAAGAAGGTGGTCGTCACACTCCATTCCTTAACGGTTACCGTCCACAATTCTATTTCCGTACAACTGACGTAACTGGTGCAATCCAGTTGAAAGAAGGCGTTGAAATGGTAATGCCAGGTGACAACGTAGAAATGTCAGTAGAATTAATCCACCCAATCGCAATGGACGCTGGTTTACGCTTCGCGATCCGTGAAGGTGGTCGTACTGTAGGTGCGGGTGTTGTTGCTAAAGTAACAGCATAAT
>NZ_JAAZQY010000077.1:0-1319 GCF_012371315.1 Acinetobacter sp. A1 | reverse complement strand
GAGCCTGTAAATAATTTTGTGTAATTGCTTTTCGTAAATTAAAGGTGATTGCTTAAGCGGTCACCGAATTCAATAATAAAGCGGCTCATGGCTAAACGCCAGTCGCGAATAGGCATATTCCACTTTTTAGATGCCGCATCAATTGCTAGGTAAATCACTTTACGTACAGAATCATCCGTTGGAAAGACTTTACGCTTTTTGATCGCCTGACGTATTACGCTGTTTAATGACTCGATTGCGTTGGTCGTGTAGATAGCTTTGCGTATCTCGGCTGGATAAGCAAAGAAGGTATTCAAATTCTCCCAGTGTGTACGCCAGCTTTTGCTGATCTGGGGGTACTTGTCATCCCATGTTTGAGCAAATTGATCCAGGGCCATCAAGGCTGCCTCTTCTGTAGGTGACTGATAAACCGCTTTTAAATCTTGAGTGACGGCCTTGTAATCTTTCCATGACACGTATTTCAAGCTGTTACGCAACATATGGATAATACACAGCTGGATATGGGTTTGCGGGTATACGCTGTTAATAGCATCAGGAAAGCCTTTTAGTCCATCCACACAGGCAATTAGAATATCCTGCAACCCTCGGTTTTTAAGCTCAGTCAGGACAGTCAGCCAGAACTTAGCGCCTTCATTCTCCGCCATCCACATACCGAGCAGTTCTTTGTGTCCATCAAGATTAATGCCCAAGGCTAGGAATACAGCCTTATTGATAACACTGCCATTATGACGGACTTTGACCACAATGCAGTCCATATAGACGATAGGATAGATCGCATCTAATGGACGGTTTTGCCATTCAGCAACCTGCTCCTTAACAGCATCTGTCACCCTGGAAATAAGCGTTGGAGATACATCGGCATCGTACATTTCCTTGAAAGTAGCCACGATTTCACGGGTGGTCATGCCTTTGGCATAAAGGGATAGAATTTGGCTATCCATTTGCGTGATACGGGTCTGATTCTTTTTAATCAGTTGTGGCTCAAATGTGCCATCACGATCTCGTGGTGTGGTGATTTCAATCTCACCATCATCACTCAGGAGGGTCTTACTGGAATAGCCATTACGGGCATTAGAACCGTTCTTACGAGCATTCTTTTCATGTCCGAGATGTTCGGTAAGTTCGGCATTAAGAGCCGTTTCAACAGTGAGTTTGGTCAACAATCTGGTGAATTGGTTGAGATCGTCTGCTGTTTTGATTCCTTTAGCAAATTCTGCTGCAAGGTCTTTTAGTTTTTGTTCGTTCATCATATTGCCTGACTCCTTTGTGAATATGAACATAGCAAATTCAGGCAATTACACAATTTAATTTACAGTCTC
>NZ_JAAZQY010000076.1:0-1331 GCF_012371315.1 Acinetobacter sp. A1 | reverse complement strand
GTATGGAGGTTACATTTTGCATAGAAACATTAAATGAAGCTATTGAAAAATATGGCCGACCTGAAGTCTTTAATACAGACCAAGGCAGTCAGTTTACCAGTGATGCATTTATTGATGTATTGAAATCAAATGGCATTCAAATCAGTATGGATGGTAAAGGTCGATGGGTTGATAATGTGATGGTTGAACGATTATGGCGGAGCGTTAAATATGAAGAGGTGTATCTCAAAGCCTACAGCAATGTTTTGGATGCGAAGAAGCAATTAAACGCATATTTTGAATTTTATAATTTGAAACGACCTCATTCGAGTCTGGACAAAATGACTCCAGATGAGTTTTACTATGACCAGCTACCACAACAAAATAAGGTAGCTTAACTAGAGCAGAGTATCACTTATAAATAAGCTTTTAGTTGTTCAAACAAGTGGGACCACCTCTCACCTCCGCGCTTCATCAGAAAACTGAAGGAACCTCCATTGAATCGAACTAATATTTTTTTTGGTGAATCGCATTCTGACTGGTTGCCTGTCAGAGGCGGAGAATCTGGTGATTTTGTTTTTCGACGTGGTGACGGGCATGCCTTCGCGAAAATCGCACCTGCTTCCCGCCGCGGTGAGCTCGCTGGAGAGCGTGACCGCCTCATTTGGCTCAAAGGTCGAGGTGTGGCTTGCCCCGAGGTGATCAACTGGCAGGAGGAACAGGAGGGTGCATGCTTGGTGATAACGGCAATTCCGGGAGTACCGGCGGCTGATCTGTCTGGAGCGGATTTGCTCAAAGCGTGGCCGTCAATGGGGCAGCAACTTGGCGCTGTTCACAGCCTATCGGTTGATCAATGTCCGTTTGAGCGCAGGCTGTCGCGAATGTTCGGACGCGCCGTTGATGTGGTGTCCCGCAATGCCGTCAATCCCGACTTCTTACCGGACGAGGACAAGAGTACGCCGCAGCTCGATCTTTTGGCTCGTGTCGAACGAGAGCTACCGGTGCGGCTCGACCAAGAGCGCACCGATATGGTTGTTTGCCATGGTGATCCCTGCATGCCGAACTTCATGGTGGACCCTAAAACTCTTCAATGCACGGGTCTGATCGACCTTGGGCGGCTCGGAACAGCAGATCGCTATGCCGATTTGGCACTCATGATTGCTAACGCCGAAGAGAACTGGGCAGCGCCAGATGAAGCAGAGCGCGCCTTCGCTGTCCTATTCAATGTATTGGGGATCGAAGCCCCCGACCGCGAACGCCTTGCCTTCTATCTGCGATTGGACCCTCTGACTTGGGGTTGATGTTCATGCCGCCTGTTTTTCCTGCTCATTGGCACGTTTCGCAACCTGTTC
>NZ_JAAZQY010000075.1:0-1349 GCF_012371315.1 Acinetobacter sp. A1 | reverse complement strand
TTCATGCAGAATCTCCTGCTCGTATCTTAAGAGAAAATTCTACTTTTAGATCCTATTATTTTTAGGGGGGATTACCCTGAGAGCTTTTGATTTTTTTAATTTTTTGCCACTCATACTGAATTAACATACAAGTAAAATCAAAATTGATAAATATCCAGAAAATCAATATTTATACTAGAGCAAGCTTGTATGAATTTTATGAAAAATATACGAGTAACAACAGGGGTAATAATGTTTAAGTCTATTTTATTAGGATCTTTTTGCTTAATAGCTTTAAGTGCCTGCGGTGGAGAAAATGATTCCTCAGCACCACAAAATGAAAAAATAACGACAAAAGAGCAAGTCTTTCAGAAATTAGAGGATGAAGGGAAATTACCAAAACTTGAAAGAACAGATTCAATTTTAGGGATTGATAAGGACCAAAATGGCATCCGTGATGATATTGACGCTCATATTGAACAAAAATATAAAGATGAAATTGAAAAAAAAGCGGTTCAACAATTTGCAAGGAATAGTCAGCAAAAAATGGCTGTTAATTTAGAGAATGAAGTTGAATTACAAGCATCATCTTATGAAGCTGATAGAGCAACGACTTGTGTTTATAAAACATTCAAAAATAACCCGAATATAGACGCATCCGATGTAATTGATGAAATAGGAAATATGACTACAAATACCAAAAAACGCCTACAGGCTTATTACAAATATAGTGATGCTTTAGATGGCTTTGTGTTCACGATACCACAAAGAGATTACTGCGATGAATAAGAAAATTCATTTGAGTGCCATTTCTCTTTTAATGGTTGCATCTAGCATCACTAATGCTACAGACGATGTAAATGATTTGTGCAACAAGTCTGATATAACTATAGCCTATTTCAATGGTGTTCTTACGGATGAGAAAACAGCTCGTAAGAATCTTAATGAAATAGAAGAACGCTATAGTGACCAATCACCATCAGGTGAAAACATCAAATACCAAGTAATGTACAACAAAAGTCAATTCCTCTCTGATTTTGTGGAAACTTTTTATCAACGATTCTCAGAAGAAACCATAGGTGATCGTTGGGAATTATATACTGAAATAATAAAGCAACAGTTCCAAAACAATAACGGAAAAACTTGGCTTGGTCATATTAACGACGCTCTAACCGTAATAGCGACAGTACCTAGATTTGCTTTTGATTTAATTCAAAGAGAGGTGGTTCCACTTGTTTGAACAACTAAAAGCGTATTTATAAGTGATATTCCGCTCTAGTTAAGCCACCTTGATTTTGTTGGGGTAGCTGATCATAGTAAAACTCATTTGGTGTCATTTTGTCTAGACTCGAATGAGGTCGTTTCAGATT
>NZ_JAAZQY010000074.1:0-1390 GCF_012371315.1 Acinetobacter sp. A1 | reverse complement strand
TAATGCCAGTCAGTTAAGCAAAAAAAGTTAAAATACTGTAAAAAGAGCGTATGTAAATACGCTCTTTTTTTATGAATTTATCTCAGAATTTAGATTTAACATTAAAACAAACCCTACCTTCACTTTCACAATTCAGTGAATTGATTGATTTAAACTGGATTGAAGATTGCTTAAACCAAACAGGTAAAGCATCAATTCGAAAAAGAAAACTGCCTGCTGAACATGTTGTTTGGCTGGTAATCGGACTTGCTCTATTTCGAAATCAACCGATTTGGTATGTGGTTCAACAATTGCAACTTGTTTTAGGTACGGCAGAATACTGTGTACCGAGTGCATCCGTACAAGCAAGACAGCGCTTAGGCTTAGAGCCCATGAGTGCTTTATTTTCGACATTAAGTCAGGCATGGTTTAAAGACTCACAACAACAATATAGCAACTTTCACGGTCTATGCGTTTGTGCTGTAGATGGTGTGGTTTGGTCTATGCCTCATACAGAAGAAAACTTTAAGCACTTTGGTTCATCCAAAGGCAAAACAGCAGCTGCCCCTTACCCACAAGTCAGAGCGACTTGCCTGGTGAATACCAATACACATGAAATGATTGATGCCCAAATTGGCAGTATGGATCAAGGTGAATTAACCTTAGCCAGTCAATTAAAAGCACCAGTTCGCAGTATTACCCTATTTGATCGTGCTTACTTCTCTGCTGATTTTTTAGTGAGTTGGCAATCTCAGGCAGAAGAGAGTCATTGGTTGATGCGAGCAAAGGACAACCTGCGTTATGAAGTGATTCATCATAATGCGGCCCATGACTTTCAGATCAAAATGCCTGTTTCAGCAAGAGCAAAAAAGATAAATCCGTCATTGGGTGACTATTGGGAAGCACGTTTAATTGAAGTTGAATATGCAGGAAAAATAAGACGTTACATTACATCATTAACAGATTCTAAAGTTTATCCATTCAAAGACCTTGCAATGCTTTATATCCAGCGTTGGGAAATAGAAATGTGTTATCGGGAAATTAAAAGTGATTTACAGGATGCAAGAATTTTAAGAAGCAAACAACCTGATTTGGTCTATCAAGAATTGTGGGGGGTATTTATTGCTTATAATATCTTAAGAAGACAGATGAGGTTTATCGCTGAACATGCAAAGGTGAGTCCTTTAAGGATCAGTTTCCATATTGCATCTATGAGTATTATCAATATCTTAAGGCACACACCTTTAGAATCAGCAGGAAATCTACCCAAACATTTAGCACAATTATTTGAACAATCTAAAATATTTGTATTACCTGAAAAAAGGCAAAGGCAATGTCCGCGAGTAGTGAAAATTAAAGCACAAAAATATCCAAGAAAATGCCAGTCAATTTCTTAACTGACTGGCATTAC
>NZ_JAAZQY010000073.1:0-1406 GCF_012371315.1 Acinetobacter sp. A1 | reverse complement strand
GTAAGCAGAGTTTTTGAAACGTAAGGCCTTTGAATAAGACAAAAGGCTGCCTCATCGCTAACTTTGCAACAGTGCCGAATTTAGCGCGGTCGCTAAACATTTCGGCACCACCCAGGTGCTGCACGATATCAATCTGAAAATTGATGCCGGTGAATACCGGCTGGCTGCCGACGATCCGGATGAGGAGAACACCCTCGCCACGGCAGTTTTCACCCTCGATGCCAACCACGTCAGGTGGCAAATTTTCGACATTAACCGCGACGATGCTAAATTTCAGGGAGAAGTGCGTGGGTGAGATAGCCGGTCGTCAGTCATAAAGGGCAGGGTAGTACCGTTGGCCCGGCGTTCGATAGTACCGTCCGGATACTGCCAGATATCGGCGTCCAGGGAGATGTCCTGAAGCGCGGTGTCCGGAATTTCAGGTTTGTGTCTCTACAAAGACTAACTATCAGAAAAACTCATCGAGCATCAAATGAAACTGCAATTTATTCATATCAGGATTATCAATACCATATTTTTGAAAAAGCCGTTTCTGTAATGAAGGAGAAAACTCACCGAGGCAGTTCCATAGGATGGCAAGATCCTGGTATCGGTCTGCGATTCCGACTCGTCCAACATCAATACAACCTATTAATTTCCCCTCGTCAAAAATAAGGTTATCAAGTGAGAAATCACCATGAGTGACGACTGAATCCGGTGAGAATGGCAAAAGCTTATGCATTTCTTTCCAGACTTGTTCAACAGGCCAGCCATTACGCTCGTCATCAAAATCACTAGCATCAACCAAACCGTTATTCATTCGTGATTGCGCCTGAGCGAGACGAAATACGCGATCGCTGTTAAAAGGACAATTACAAACAGGAATCGAATGCAACCGGCGCAGGAACACTGCCAGCGCATCAACAATATTTTCACCTGAATCAGGATATTCTTCTAATACCTGGAATGCTGTTTTCCCAGGGATCGCAGTGGTGAGTAACCATGCATCATCAGGAGTACGGATAAAATGCTTGATGGTCGGAAGAGGCATAAATGCCGTCAGCCAGTTTAGTCTGACCATCTCATCTGTAACATCATTGGCAACGCTACCTTTGCCATGTTTCAGAAACAACTCTGGCGCATTGGGCTTCCCATACAATCGATAGATTGTCGCACCTGATTGCCCGACATTATCGCGAGCCCATCTATACCCATATAAATCAGCATCCAGGTTGGAATTTAATCGCGGCCTCGAGCAAGACGTTTCCCGTTGAATATGGCTCATAACACCCCTTGTATTACTGTTTATGTAAGCAGACAGTTTTATTGTTCATGATGATATATTTTTATCGGCACTGTTGCAAATAGTCGGTGGTGATAAACTTATCATCCCCTTTTGCTGATGGAGCTGCACATGAACCCATTCA
>NZ_JAAZQY010000072.1:0-1677 GCF_012371315.1 Acinetobacter sp. A1 | reverse complement strand
CCTATCGTCTAGAGGCCTAGGACATCGCCCTTTCACGGCGGTAACCGGGGTTCGAATCCCCGTAGGGACGCCATATTTGAAATGATACATTTCAACAAAAAGCCCAAGCACAATGACTTGGGCTTTTTGCTATTTCGGCACTCAGAAACCTTTGAGCAGTAAAGTGAAAGACTCAAAGTCAATAATCCACACTTTGAGCCTATCCACAATACATAACAGCAAGACTATTAAGCCGATTTACGCGAATTCACCTGCCCTTTAATCACCGCTGTCAAATTTCCTTTTAAATATTTAAAAAAGACTTTTAACGGAGAGAGTTTTGGATTTGGACGCTTGCCCTGAGCAATTGCCTTAAACTGGGCGGCATACCAAATAATTTCCATAATTGCCATTTTATCAATCATCGGAATGCCTGTTTTAATTTTATCAACGCCATAACGTACGTCTTGCCCTACCAGCAAGCGGTTGGCTAAATCCGTTTCTACAGCAAATGGGCGAGCAATACCAATAAAATCACATGCACCACTGTCTAACGCAGCATTCATAGCTTCGACCGTTCTAAAACCACCCGTCACCATTAAATGACATTTCACCTGGCTGCGGATCAATTCTGCAAAAGATAAGAAGTAGGCTTCACGTGCAATCGTACTAGGCTTGCGCTTATCTGCTTTAGAACCTGCCATGGCTGGGGCTTCATACGTTCCCCCTGAAATTTCAATAAGGTCAATTCCTGCTTCATCCATGGCTTTAAAAACCGTGATCACTTCTTCTTCCGTGATGCCGCCGCGCTGAAAGTCTGCAGAATTCAATTTGACTGATACAATAAAATTATCCGATGTTGCAGCACGCACCGCCTGATAAATTTCCATCAAAAAGCGCATTCGATTTTCTATACTGCCACCCCATTGGTCTTGGCGTTTATTGGTAAGTGGCGATAAAAATTGGCTAATCAAATAACCATGTGCACCGTGTAATTGAATACCCTCAAAACCCGCTTGCTCACAAATTTGTGCGGCTTTGGCAAAACGCTGAATAATATCTAAAATTTCATCATCACGTAGTTCACGTGGAGTACCAAAACTTAAAGCCAAATTAGGGCTAAATGGCACAGCCGAAGGTGCAACGGTTTCTTTGTTCAAACCCTTCGGGCACTGACGACCAGGATGTGACAACTGTACTAGCTGTACCATGTCATAACGCTTTCCTATGTCTGCCCATTGTTTGAGCTGGTCTAAATCTCGGGCCGATTCAATACCCACCACGCCTGGTTCATTTTTAGCGCGTAAATCGACCATGACATTGCCTGTAATTGCGCAACCCAAGCCACCTTTTGCCCATGCTTCATATAAACCTAAATGCAGTGTATTCGGTTGTCCTGCGGTATTGGCTAGCGCCTCACTCATTGCACCTTTAATAATGCGGTTTTTAAACGTGGTATTACGAATTTGTATTGTTTCGGCAAGATGGCTCATACCCTGTTCCGTTTTGTACTTTTTGAACTTTTACTCTAAAGATTTTTCAGAACAGGTCAATGCCATTTTGACAAATCTTATTGTCAAAATGGTTAAATCATTCAGGGCTGTTAGACTTATTTATACACCCTGTTCCTTAAAATGTAGTCAAACATAGTCAAGGACTAATTCGCACTCTGTTAATGTCTTGTTGCCAAGCGTGTAA
>NZ_JAAZQY010000071.1:0-2063 GCF_012371315.1 Acinetobacter sp. A1 | reverse complement strand
GTACCGACTGATGCTCGTAAATTTGCTGCTTCTAAACGATTGGTATAGCGAATAGAAAGATATTGAACACCTCTATCTGAATGATGAATCACATTCTTAGGCATACCTCGATCGTGCAATGCTTGCTCCAATGCATCGAGCACCATATCTGTATTCATCCGTGTAGATACTTTCCATCCAATAATTGCTCGCGAGAACACATCAATAATAAATGCAGTGTAGACCCAGCCAGAATTGGTTTGAATATACGTAAAGTCACTGACCCATAATTGGTCAGGTCGATCAGCACTAAAATTCCGTTTCACTAAATCATCTGCTCGTTTTTGATCATCTCGGCTGCGGGTAGTTTGTTTGTTCTTACCACGCCAAACACCTTGTATATCTAGCTTCTGCATCAATCGAGCAACTGTACAACGTGCAATAACATAGCCTTCACGTTTCAATTTTTGCCAGACTTTACGTACACCATATCGACCTGAACTTTCTTTCCAAATACGTTTGATTTGTTCTGCATGATGTAAATCATGCTGAGCACGTTTCGCTCGATGTTCTGGGTTATCAACGAGATCTAAAGCCCGATAATAGGTCGAAGCTGCAATCGGTAAAATTCTACAAATCGCTTCAACACCATATCGATCTTTATTGTTCTGGATAAAATCCACCATTATTTGTGTGGGCGGTCGAGCTCCGCCTGGGCGAAAAAAGCGGCTGCTTTACGTAGAATTTCATTGGCACGTTTTAATTCTTTAATTTCACGTTCCATTTGCTTCATTTTTTCTTGGTCAGATATCTGTTGTACTTTGGCAGGATTTAGTTGATCCATATGCTTTAAATACCAAACACGCAATGTTTCAGGAGTACAACCGATTTTAGGCGCAATAGCTGTGATTGCTGCCCAAGTAGAAGGATAATCTTTTTCAGATTCAATTAGTAATTGAACCGCTCTTTCTCTAATTTCGGGGGTATAGTTTGGTTTTTTCATCGGAATAGTCTCTCAGAATATTGACTCTCCGACAAACCCGGTACGGTTCATTGTTAGCTAATGCCCTAACTTCTATATCTCACCGTAGAGGTTCTACGGTGCATCTAGTCAATTCTGCATATACTTCGCAAAGTGATTCTTTCTTACGTGGGCTTTTAATAGGCACACGTAAGGGAGATCGTTTTCACCGTTTCAATGGGGAAGTTGTGCAAGCTGATTGGAATGCTGCGAGAAACGTGCTTGCAAGATTAAACGACAATGAGATAAGTCGTTATACGCCTTACAAAACTGTAAAGCGTATATTGCAAGAACGGACTGACCGCTACAAGTCGGAACTGACCGACTCAGGCTCTAGTTACACGCTTGGCAACAAGACATTAACAGAGTGCGAATTAGTCCTTGACTATGTTTGACTACATTTTAAGGAACAGGAAACGTAAGATTCTTCTAAAGCCAATCAAGTTTTAAAGTATGATCAGTCAAATAAGACATCACTTGAGAAGAAAAGATGAAAACAGTAGGCAATGACTTGGTACGTAGTCAGTTGCATCAAAAGCGAAAATGGTATCTGGGGCTGGGCATTTTACTAGTGATTTTTGGTCTGGTCTTGCTAGCGACTTTACCCTTTGCAACCTTGTCCGTGGTATTCATGTTTGGCGTACTGATGATGATCGGCGGGATTCTGCATTTTGTTGCTGCATTTAAAATTTTTCATGGCGGTTTTCGCTGGTTCTGGGCCTTATTCGGTCTTTTATACTTGCTTGCCGGATATTATGCGTTCAGTACACCGCTACAGACCGCGGTGGTCCTGACCCATATTCTGGCGATTATTCTAATTATTGCAGGTATCATCCGGATCTTGAATAGCCTTTTGTTTCGCGCTCTGGGTGGATGGGGCTGGACTTTATTTTCAGGCATCTTGACCCTGCTGGCAGGGATTGTGATTTTGCAATCCCCAGATGCACCGTTTTGGGTCCTGGGCCTGTTTCTGGCGATTGATATTTTAAGTTGACAAAAATAACTAATCATGCGAAAAAGTTTTTTTAGTTAACAGATGTTCACACATGCCTCGAATTGTTTC